>JAGWZT010000148.1 GCA_018971925.1 Lysobacteraceae bacterium
GCGAGGCCTTGCGAGCGTTGTATCCACGGCGGCAGGTATTTCGGCGGTGCGACGGAGCCATCCGCGAAACACGGCCGCAACGCGATGGCGTCATCCAGCGCGAGCTTGCCCGCGAACAGGTGCTGCATCAGATCCAGCCGGCGTCGCTTGAAAGCCCAGCGGAAAAAGGTGTGCACCGTGAGCAGCCCCGCGAGATACACGTTGTCCTTGGTGAATGCCGCGCCGCCGGTGACCGGCACGCCGCGATAGACGCGTTGCGTGGAATAGAAACTGTCGGCGACGTTCTGTCCGTGCGCGCGGAACCAGCGGTACACCTCCACGAAATCCGCGCCCGACAGGGCCATGTCGATCGCAAGGATGCGCAGGCTGATCCGCTGCAGGCGCGCGATGTCGATCGAACCCGACATCAGTTCCGCGAATACCGCCAGGCCCTCCTGGGTCGCGGTTGCGCGCGGCGCGGTGCGCGAGAGTGATTTCAATACCGGCTGCGCGCGTCCGTTGCGCGCGGTGAGCGTGTGCACGAAAGCTTCGTGGGCCAGCAGCTGCGAACGGTCGTACTCGGAAAAACACGTTGCCCCGCGCAGGCGGATGCGGGTGGCGCCCGCGGCGGCTTTCGAGGTCAACTCGGGGTCGATCTCCACGCGCACCGTGGCGGCACCGAAGCAGGCGTCCACTTCGGCCTGCACTTCGTCGCGCAACACTTCCGCGGGAATGCAGTATTCGGCTTCCGGCAGCGCTTCGCCGTTGCCGAGTTCCTCGGCGATTTCGAGGAACCAGCGCGCGGCGTCGAGATTCGTCTGCGTGCCACCGGGCAATGCATCGCCGGGCTTGCCGTAAAGCTCGATGGAAGGTGCGGTGACGCCGTCCGTGCCGACCGCCTCAAGCATGCGCGCCGCGGTTTGCCAGGATGCCGCGCTGCGCTGGAGGTACGCGCCGAGCGGACGCGACGCATCGGCTGCGGATGCGATCGCGTCCAGCTCCGAACGTTGCGCGGAAAAATCCGGTGCGTGATATTCGAAGCGCGGAAGGGTTTCGCGGCCGTGGTGCAGATCATCCAGGAAACGCCGCTCGACCGCCGCCGGCCACGCCACGGTGTCGAGCACGCGGAGGCCGCGCACCGCTTCCACCAGCCGTTTGTCGAGTGTGGCGCAGCGACGCAGGGTGGCGTTTGGCGCGGCACTCTTCATGCGGCGCCGCTACTCGCGTTCCTGCCAGCCGCGGTGTCGCTGCGGGCGGATCGGTTCGTGGCTGCCACGCAGGCGATCCTCGAAACGCGCGGCCTGTTCCTCGCGCTGGTCGCGCAACTTCAGGTAATGCCGCCAGCGGTCGTGGTCGAGTTCGCCCGCATCGAGCGCTTCGCGCACCGCACAGCCGGGCTCGTTGCCGTGACCGCAGTCGGCGAAGCGGCACTGCTCGGTCAGCGCGTCGATGTCGTCGAACAGTTCGAGTTCTTCGTCGCCGGTCAATTTCAATTCGCGCATGCCGGGGGTGTCGATCAGGCACGCGCCACGGGGCAACGGCAGCAACGCGCGGTGGGTGGTGGTGTGGCGGCCGCGGTCGTCGCCGGCGCGGGTCGCCGCGGTGGCCATGCGATCTTCGCCCAGCAAGGTGTTGGTGAGGGTGGATTTGCCGGCGCCGGATGAACCCACCAGCGCGACGGTCGTCGCGGGTGCCAGGTGTGCTTCCAGTGCGGTGGCACTCGCCGCATCCTTGCCGTTGATCGCGACAACGGGTGTATCGGCGGGCAGGCGCTTGCGCAGCGCATCGATCGCCGCGTTGGCTTCGGCGGCATCGGCCATGTCGCACTTGGTCAATACGACGACCGCGCGTGCGCCCGAGCCTTCGACGAGCGCGAGGTAGCGCTCGATGCGCGCGGGATTGAAGTCGCCATCCAGGCCCGTCAGCACGCACACCACGTCGATGTTGGTGGCGATGATCTGGCGTTGGTATTTTTCACCCGCGGCCGCGCGCTCGAACACGCCGCGGCGCGGCAGGACTTCCACGATATGCGGCGGCGCGCCGGTTTCGATGATCACGAAATCGCCGACCGCGGGCCGGGCGGCGGGATCGAGGTTGCGTTTCAGGAATTTCGGCGCCGGTTGCACGTTGAAGGCGTGTTCGCCGTCGTGGACTTCGTAGCCGGCGCGGTGTTGCGCCGACACGCGGGTCAGCATGTGTCCGGGCGGCAGCGACGGGAGGGCGCCTTGCCAGCCGACGCGCTGCAGGGCTGGAGGGGATTGCGTGGAAGCGGTTGCCATGGCGGGGGATTGCCCGTCCGATGAGTCGGTTTGGGTGTTTGCGGACGCCTCAATCGGCGCTAGCATGCCCGATCCCTCGATCGTTTGCAGCCATGCACGCATCCGCCGTTCATCCGGGCTTCCATCTCGCGCGGGTCCGCTACGAGATGCGCGGGGCGCTCGCACGCCACCCGCGTTCGAGGTGGCGTGATTTTCTCCCTTCTCCCGTCGGGGGAGGCGGCGCGAAGCGCCGAGCGCGTAGCGCTGGGGTGAGGGTACGAGTGTTGCGATGAGCACATTCCTTGCACTGGGCGACTCCTACACCATCGGCGAAGGCGTGGCACCCAGCGAGCGTTGGCCCGCGCAACTGGTGGCGCGATTGCGCAACGAAGGCATCGACATCGCCGACCCGGTGATCGTGGCCACCACCGGATGGACCACCGACGAGCTTGCAGCGGCGATGGACGCGGCGGCCTTCGCGCCGTCCTACGATCTGGTCACGCTGCTGATCGGCGTCAACAATCAGTATCGCGGCCGGCCGCTCGACGAATACCGCGCGCAGTTTCGCGGCCTGCTGCAACGCGCGGCCAAACTTGCCGGCGGCGGTGCCGAGCACGTCGTCGCGGTATCGATTCCCGATTGGGGTGTGACGCCATTCGCGGCGCGCGAAGGCGGTGACGCCGCGCGCATCGCCCGCGAGATCGACGCCTTCAATGCCGCCGCGTGGGCGGAAGCCCGCGACGCCGGTGCACAGTGGGTTGATGTCACCTCTCTTTCGCGTGCGTCCGGCGCGCGCACGGAACTGGTCGACGACGGACTGCATCCCTCCGGCGCGCAGTACGCGCGCTGGGCCGAGGCGATCATGCCGGTGGCGCGCGCGGCGTTGCGTAGCGCCTGAATCCCCACGGGCGGCGTGAGCCTTCCCCCTTCGTGCCTAAGGAGGCACATCGGCGCGCCGCTATCATGCGCGCTTTCGCGTGTGCCGTCGCAAGGAAATCCGCTTGAGCAAGTTGCCCAAACCCAACGCGCTGGCGTGGCTGGCCGTGTCCGCGCTGGTCATCGTGCTGGATCAGATCACCAAGGCGGTCGTACGGCACGCGCTGATCCCCTACATGCCGCACCAGGTGATTCCGCACCTGCTCAACTGGACGCTGGCATTCAACCGCGGCGCGGCTTTCAGCTTCCTGGCCGATTCGTCGGGCTGGCAGACGTGGCTGTTCGGCGGCCTCGCGGTGGTGGTGTGCATCGGCCTGGGCGTGTGGCTGGCGCGCACGCCGCGCCGCGACTGGCGCACCGCGCTGCCGGTGGCGCTGATCATCGGCGGCGCGCTCGGCAATCTCATCGACCGCCTGATCCACGGCCAGGTCACCGACTTCATCCAGATCTATTGGCACGCGTGGTCGTATCCCGCCTTCAACGTGGCCGACTCCGCCATCACGGTGGGCGCGGTGCTCCTTATAGCGTTTGGATTGTTCGGAGGAAGCGCGAAGCCTGATTCGAAGTAGCTGTTGCGGGAAGTCAGGCCGGGGAGCTCTCGGCCATGGATGGCAGCTTTGGGCCGTTCTGGTGTTGGTGGCCGGTGAAGCCTCACGGATTGCGTTTGCTCGAACACAGCGACGATCAGGGACGATCGCATGCATACCCTTTCTGGGTGGACACGCAGGCCGCTCGCCGCAACAATAGGCGGCTGTCGTGCCTGCGCTCCTCGCCCGCGCACGGGACGGCGGCTCGAAGTCGCCGCCGGCAATCCCCTGAATCATGAGGCTCCTGCATGAATTTCCACGAATATCAGGCCAAGCAACTGTTTGCCGAATTCGGTATCGCGGTGCCACCCGGCAAGATCGCGAAGACGCCGGCCGAAGCCGCTGAAGTGGCCAAGGCGTTGGGCGGCGAGCAATGGATGGTGAAGGCGCAGATCCATGCGGGCGGGCGCGGCAAGTCCGGTGGCGTGAAATTCTGCGACTCGCTGGACAAGGTCAAGGCCGCGGCGGAAGGCATGCTCGGCAAGCGCATGGAGACCTACCAGTCGGGCGGCCGCGCACTGCCGGTGAACCTGGTGCTGGTCACCGAGGCCACCGACATCGCCAAGGAACTGTATCTGTCGACGCTGGTCGACCGCGGCGAGAAGGCCGTCACCTTCATCGCCTCGGCGCGCGGCGGCGTCGACATCGAGCAGGTTGCGCGCGAGACACCGGAGGAAATCCACACCGTCACCGTGAATTTCACCGAAGGCCTGCAGCCCTACCAGTGCCGCGAGCTCGGCTTCGCGCTGGGCTTGAACGCCAAGCAGGTCAACCAGCTTTCGAAGATCATGCTGGGCCTGTACAAACTGTTCAACGCCAAGGACCTGTCGCTGGTCGAACTGAATCCGCTCGCGATCATCGCATCCGGCGACCTGATGGCGCTGGACGGCAAGGTCAACTCCGACGACAACGCCGAATTCCGCCATCCCGAGCTCGCCGCGATGCGCGACGTGTCGCAGGAAGACAAGGCCGAAGCCGAAGCTGCGGCCGAGCACCTCAACTATGTGACGATGGACGGCAACATCGGCTGCATGGTCAATGGCGCGGGTCTCGCGATGGCCACGATGGACGTGATCAAGCTGGCCGGCGGCGAGCCCGCCAACTTCCTCGATGTCGGCGGCGGCGCCACCACCGAGCGCGTCACGGCGGCGTTCAAGCTGATCCTGTCCTCGCCCAAGGTCAACTGCATCCTGGTCAACATCTTCGGCGGCATCGTGCGCTGCGACCTGATCGCCGAAGGCATCATCGCTGCGGTGAAGGAAGTGGGCCTGAAGATTCCGGTGGTGGTGCGGCTCGAAGGCACCAACGTCGAGAAGGGTCGCGAGTTGCTGAGCAATTCCGGCCTCAAGATCACGCCGGCCAACGATTTGAACGACGCGGCCCAGAAAGCCGTCGCCGCGGCGAAAGCCGCGTAAACGAAGATGGGTAGGGCGGGAGCAGCGTAGCGAATCCCGCCATTTTCGATTTCACGAAGGCGGGATGCGCCGCGGCGGCGGCTTCTCCCGCCCTACTTGAAGGGTTTCGAAGTCATGAGCGTATTGGTCAACAAGAACACCAAGGTCATCTGCCAGGGCTTCACCGGCCACCAGGGCACCTTCCACTCGCAGCAGGCGCTGGATTACGGCACCAAGCTGGTCGGTGGCGTCACGCCGGGCAAGGGCGGCAGCGAGCACATCGGCCTGCCGGTTTTCAACACGGTGCGCGAAGCGGTCGACGACACCGGCGCCGACGCCTCGGTGATCTTCGTGCCGCCGCCGTTCGCGGCCGACGCGATCATGGAAGCCGCCGCGGGCGGCATCAAGGTCATCGTCGCGATCACCGAAGGCATCCCGGTGCTCGACATGCTGCGCGTCAAGAACGTGCTGAAGGATTATCCCGACACCGTGCTGATCGGCCCGAACTGCCCCGGCATCATCACCCCGGGCGAATGCAAGATCGGCATCATGCCGGGCCACATCCACCAG
>JAGWZT010000149.1 GCA_018971925.1 Lysobacteraceae bacterium
GTCAAGCTCTCGACGCTTACCCTGCACGATGAAACGTTGGCGGACTGGGTCGACGCGAAGCTTTCGGCGGCCGGCGTGAAAGCCTCGCAGCTGGTGTTCGAAGTGCCCGAGGCCAAGGTGATGACCTGCCTGAAACCCGCGCGCGAATTCGTCGAACGCTGGCGCAAGGGCGGTGGCGGTTTCGAGCTGGAGCAGTTCGGTTCCGGCCTCAACTCGTTCCAGACTCTCAAGCACATCGACGCCGACTACCTGAAGATCGACCGAGCGCTCACCAACGACATCGCCCATCATTCTGAAAACGAGCAGAAGGTGCGTGAATTGTGCTCGCAGGCGCATGCCGCCGGCAAACGCACCATGGTCGAGTGGATCGAGGAAGCCACCAGCATGCCGATGCTGTTCTCGGCCGGCGTCAACTTCGCGCAGGGCAACTTTCTCGCGCCGCCTTCGGCCGAGATGCGATATGTGACTTGATTTGTGCAGTCGTCCTTGATCGCTGCGTCACGCAGAGATCCCGCAAGCTGATGGTTCTTCGACCACAAACGCCAGAACGGCGATCCATGGCCTGACTTTTCGCGAAGCACCATGGACGATCGCATAAATCTCGATCAAACTGGCGCCATGGCCACCGCACTACGCCCCGTTTCCGCCACGCCACGACTCGCTTTCGTCGCGTCCGCGTCGGACAAGGCGCGCGCGGCCTGCGGCGCATTGCAGGAACGTTACGGCGCGGTGTCGCCCGATGATGCCGACGTCATCGTTGCGCTGGGCGGCGATGGTTTCATGCTGCGCACGCTGCACGCGCAACTCGGCCATGGCTTGCCGGTGTACGGCATGAAACTCGGCCGTGTCGGTTTCCTGATGAACCGCTACCAGCCCGACGAACTGCCCGCGCGCATCGCCTCGGCGCACCCCGCCGTGCTGCATCCGCTCGAGATGCGCGTCGCGCAACGCAACGGCAGCGAGGCCACCGCGCTGGCGTTCAACGAGATTTCGCTGCTGCGGCAAACCAACCAGGCCGCGCACATCGAAGTGGCCTTGAACGGCGAAGTGAAACTGCCCAACCTGATCTGCGACGGCCTGTTGGTCGCGACGCCGGCGGGTTCCACCGCCTACAATCTGTCCGCTCATGGGCCGATCCTGCCACTGGATGCCAACGTGCTGGCGCTGACGCCGATCAGCCCGTTCCGTCCCCGCCGCTGGCGCGGCGCACTGCTGCCCGTCGCCACGCGCGTTGGCCTGCGCACGCTCGAACCGGGCCACCGCCCGGTCAGCGCCACCGCCGATTTCCTCGAAGTGCGCGACGCCGTGCACATCCAGATACGCGAAGCACGCGAACGCGCGATCACCCTGCTGTTCGACCCCGAGCGGAGCCTCGCGCAACGCATCCTGGACGAACAGTTCGAGTTGTAAACAACCGGGCAGGCTCGATGTTCGTTCGGACGCCGGGCATTCGATCATTGACCGTGCTTTGGCCGTTGTAAGTCTTGTGCCACGCTGCAATGATGCGTGCATGACATCGGATTCATCCGTTGCGGCAGAGGCATTGGCGCGTGAACTGCAGGCCGTAGCTGATGGTGACCGGTCTGCCTTCGCCACGCTTTATCAACGCACATCGAGCAAGCTTTTCGGCCTTTGCATGCAAATGCTGCGTGACCGCGGCGACGCCGAGGACGCCTTGCAAGAGGTCTATGCCAACGTCTGGCGGCGCGCCCAGACGTTCGATTCCACACGGGCGGCGGCGATGACTTGGCTGATTACGCTCGCGCGCAACCAGTGCATCGACCGACTTCGGCGACATGACGCCGATCGACTGGACGACGCAACAGCCGCCAGCCTCGTTGATCCTGATCCCGAGCCACTGGCACAAAGCGAGGCAAGCGAGCAAAGACGCCGCCTGGAGCAGTGTCTCGGTACGTTGGCAGATCAACAAAAAGACGCGGTACGCGCAGCTTTTTACTCCGGTGCTACGTATAACCAGTTGGCGGAGCGCCTGGGCGTGCCGCTGGCAACGATGAAAAGCTGGATCCGGCGCAGCCTGATCCGGTTGCACGCCTGCATGGAACAAAGTGAAGCGAATCCGTGAACACCCCTCTCGACCACGAGCCCGAAGACCTGCGTTACGCCGAGTACGTGCTCGGCGTGCTGGACGCGGACGCGCGCGCAGCGGTCGAGCGCGAGATGGCCACTGATCCGCGTGCGGCGGCCGAGGTGGAGCGATGGCAGCGATCCCTGCTGCCGCTGGCCGAAGATATCCCGGACGCGATACCGTCCCATCACGTATGGACTCGCATCCAGGACCGGATCGGGCCGGCGCAGGTGCCAACACGCGCCACTCATGTACGGGAACACCGGAGCTGGTGGAACAGCCTGGCCCTGTGGCGCGGCTTTGCATTCGGCGCGGGCGTCGTCGCCGCAGCGTGCATCGTTGCACTCATCGTGCTGCCGCGCACCCGCATGGCACAACCGGTTGCGCCGGCGCTCGCGTACATGGCATCCACGATCACCCAGACCGATGGGCAGGTCGGCTGGACGGCCACCATGGACATTGCGCATGCACGCATGATCGTGGTGCCCACGAAGCCACAGACGCTGCCCACCGGGCGCGCGCCGGAACTCTGGCTGATTCCTGCCGGCCAGAAGCCGATCGCAGTCGGCATGATCGATACGAGCGCGCCCACCACGATTGCCCTCGACAAGACGTTGATCGTCCGAATCGGCCCCACTGCCGCACTGGCCGTTTCGGTCGAACCACAAGGCGGTTCACCAACCGGCCAGCCGACCGGACCGGTGATCGGCAAGGGTTCCATCAGCGGAACTTGATCGCCCGGCAAGGCGACGGCGCTGAACGCACCGTTGCCGCGACTGCATCCAAACGCCGCGTCCGTCCGTATCTCCTCGTGCTTCCGAATCGGGAAGTCGCTTTCACACAGGAGATTCGACATGAAAACCCGCAACACCGTAAGCGCGCTCGCTCTTGGCCTGTCGCTGGCGCTTGCCATCGGCACGCCGCCCGCGTTCGCGCAGATGTCCAGCGGCATGGGCTCGATGGGTCCTGAACAAACCGTGATGGTCGGTGGCGCTGCGATGTACCCGTCGCGCAACATCGTGCAGAACGCGATCCACTCCAAGGATCACACCACGCTGGTCGCCGCGGTCAAGGCCGCGGGTCTGGTGAAAACACTGGAAGGTCCCGGCCCGTTTACCGTGTTCGCGCCGACCAATGGAGCCTTCGACGCACTGCCAGCCGTTACGGTGCAGACGTTGCTGAAACCCGAAAACAAGGCGCAGCTCACCAAGATCCTCACCTATCATGTCGTACCCGGCCGGCTCGACACCAAGACGCTGGACGCGAAAATCGCGGCCGGTGGCGGCGAGGCCAAGCTGAAAACCGTGGAAGGCGATTGGTTGACGGTAAAGGGCAGCGGCACCCGCCTGACTGTCACCGACGACAAGGGCAATACCGCCGACATCACGATTCCGAACGTGTACCAGTCGAACGGCGTGATCATGGTGATCAACAAGGTGCTGATGCCCTGAGTCATGCGCGTCCCGTCGCGGTAACCCCCTTCTCCGCGACGCGCGTCGCCCCGGCCGCATGGCCGGGGCGTTTTTATGCCGCACTCCGGTTCCTCGACTCGCGCCGCATCGGTTCGCCTTGATCGATTTCACGTGGGATCGCAATCCGTGCATCCAATCATCGGTGTTCTACGTATCTGCAAAGTACGACCCAATCCGGCCACTAACGGCGGAAGGAACGTGCGAACTATGGATGCAGAAGGAGAGCACCATGAAATCCAAACTGTTTTCGATCCCACGGCTCGTGCTGGGGATTGCATTGGCTTCGATCTTCGCCACCGCAAGCGCGCAAGCGCAGACACTGGCCCCCAACCAGACCCAAGGCTTTTCCAACGGCAAGCTCGTCACGTTCACCTACCAGGAGAACTTCGATTGCGTCGATCAACCGTTCGATGACTTGGATTACAACCACCTGCCGGCACAGTCTGACTCGGGCGAAATGCAGACGCCCATCTGCCAAGCCGGTATCCAGCCCACGCTCGACCCGGCTGGCGAGAACGCGAGGCGGACGGCTATCCTGTATGTGCTGGTTCCGATGTTCTCGGTCAATGACGATCAGAATCCGGATGACGCGATTCCCTGTCCCCCGCAAGTCAGGCTGAGTACGCTGTGCGGACGGGCACTGGGCACCACTCTGATCAAGCTTTTCGGAGCGATCCCGGAAGCCTACAAGACACATCCGCTGGTGTTCACGGATTGCCCTAACCCAGGTTCGCCTCCGGGAACCTGCACGATGCACGCATCCACGGTGGATCTTGGCAAGGTGCTGGTCGCTCTCAAAAAGCTGCCGCCGCCCGCCGAGAACGTATTTCTGCCCACGCCAAACCACAGTCACGTGATCGGGAACGATCGCGCGAATACCAGGCGCGCAATTTGGTGGGAAGTCGTGCCGGTGCTGGTGACCAACTTCGCCGATTGGCCGCCTGAGAATGGCAGCAGCGGGATCACCTCGGTCAGGAATCTGCAAATTGCCGAAGCCAAAGGCGAGGCCATCCAGGTTCCCTCCAACTTCTACCTGTTCTTCAGCTCGGAAAAAATGAGCGACATGCATCACTAGGGAAAGTGCGTGACGCTTGACTCTAGATGCCAGGCTGCCGAGTCGGGCCCGCGCTTTGCGGGCTCGGCTCGGTGGTTACGTCAGAGCGCCGCGCATGCGGCCTTCAGCCCGACTGCGCGATCTGCGCGAGGCGGCGCAGTGCCACCGAGGCGATCGGGTAGTCGACGTCCACGCCGCGGATTTCATCCAGCATGCCGCGGGTGAATTGCAACTGCGGATCGTCGCGTTGCAGCCAGGCCGTGACCGCGCCGTCGGCGCTTTGCCTGCCCTGTTCGGATGCGAGGATCTGGCTGACCATCGCGCGTTGCTGCACGGCAAGTTCGTCACGCAGGGCACCGCGCGCCTGCGCGTGCCAGCGGCTTTCCACCGCAAGCTTGTCGATCTGCCCGCGCAGCCACTCGATGTCGAGCGCTTCGCCGAGGTCGAAGAACACGCGTGCTACATGCTCGACCGGACGGCCCGACTCCAGCGACGTTTCGATGATGTCCATCGCCACTTCCAATGCGGGAACCGCCGTGAGCTTGTGCGCGAGTTCGGTTGGGAAACCCATCCCCTGCCACTTTTCGAGGTCAACGCCCCAAGCGGCGCGACCGGTATCGCCCAACGCGCCGGGCAGCGCCTTGCGCAGGCTGTCCATGCCCGGCTGGTAACGTTCGACCAGCGCGGTGATGCCGAGCGTCGAGCCCGGGCGGTTGAGCAGCCAGCGCGACATGTTTCGCAGCAGCGACCACACCTTCATCAAGGCGTCGATCTGCGCGGCCTGGCTGACCTTGCCATCCAGCACATCGAGGCCCGACCACAGCTCACGTGCGTGGATGATCTGGCGCGCGGCGTTGTAGGCCTTGACCACCGCGGCGGCGGTCTGTCCGGTGTCTTCCTGCGTGCGCAACACGAAGGTAGCGCCCATCCGGTTGACGATCGAGTTGGTGACCGCGGTCGCGATGATCTCGCGCTTCAGGCGATGCCGCTGCATGTGCGCCGCGTACTTCTGGTGCAGCGGTTCGGGGAAGTAGCGCACCAGTTCGTGCGAGAGGAACGGGTCCTCCGGCACGTCGGAATCCAGCAACTGCTGGTACAG
>JAGWZT010000150.1 GCA_018971925.1 Lysobacteraceae bacterium
AAGTCGAGCCTGTTCGCGGCGATCCTGGGCGAGGTTGAAGCCGACGCCGGGGCGCTCGATGTGCCGGCCGGTTTGCGCATGGCTTCGGTCGCGCAGGAAACACCGGCGCTTCCGGACCCGGCGATCGATTATGTGCTGGGCGGCGACGTCGAATTGGCGGCAGCGCTGACCGAGGAAACGCGCGCGCAATCGGTGGGTGATCACGCCGCCGCGGCCGCGGCGCATCATCGCATCGATGCCCTGGGCGGCTACGACGGACGCGCGCGGGCGGGGCGCCTGCTGCACGGCCTGGGATTCACGCCGGAAGACCACGAAAAGCCGGTTGCGGAGTTTTCCGGTGGCTGGCGCGGGCGACTGAATCTGGCGCGCGCCCTGATGGCGCCCTCCGACTTGCTGCTGCTGGACGAGCCGACCAACCATCTCGATCTCGATGCGGTGCTGTGGCTGGAACAATGGCTGCGGCGCTACCCGCGCACGCTGATGGTCATCTCGCACGATCGTGAATTCCTCGACGGCACGGTGGATCACGTGCTGCACCTGGAGCGGGGCGGCGCGCTTCTGTACGCGGGCAACTACAGCGACTTCGAACGCCAGCGCGCCGAGCGCCTCCATCAACAACAAGCCGCGCACGCCAGGGAACAGTTGGAGCGCGCGCACCTGCAATCGTTCATCGACCGGTTTCGCGCCAAGGCCACCAAGGCGCGCCAGGCGCAGTCGCGCATCAAGCGTCTGGAAAAACTCTCCGGCACCGAGGCGGTACGCGTGGAGCGCGCGTTCGAGTTCCGATTCCCGGAACCCGACCGGCTGCCCCACGCGATGCTGAAACTGGAGCACGTCGATGCGGGTTATCGGCTCGTTGGGCCCGATGTAGTAGCGGTGGAAGCCGCGATCCAGCCAGTGCGCGGTGTTCCTGGAGCCCCGATCGGGCCTTCCGGCCCTCCTGCTTCCCCGAAAGGAAGGGCGTTGAAGGTTTTGCACGACGTGCGCTTTGGCGTGCAGGCCGGTGACCGTATCGGCTTGCTGGGGCCCAACGGCGCAGGCAAATCCACGCTGGTCAAGACACTGGTCGGCGATTTGCCGCTACTCGCGGGCGAGCGCACCGCGCACAAGGATCTGTCGATAGGTTACTTCGCGCAGCACACCGTTGAGAATTTGCGTGCGGGTGAAACACCCTTCGACCATCTGCGTGACCTTGCCCCCGGCGCATCGCCCCAGGTGCTGCGCGATTGGCTGGGCAGGTGGCATTTCGCGGGCGATCGCGCCTTCGAGCCCGTGGAGGGATTTTCGGGCGGCGAGCGCGCGCGATTGGCGCTGGCGCTGATTGCGTGGGGCAAGCCCAATCTGCTGGTGCTGGACGAACCGACCAACCACCTCGATCTCGACATGCGCGGCGCGTTGGCCGATGCACTGAACGACTATCCGGGTGCGTTGGTGCTGGTCGCGCACGACCGGCACCTGCTGGGGCTCGTATGCGACAGTTTCTGGCGCGTCGCGGACGGTCATGTCGAACCGTTCGATGGCGACCTCGATGACTACGCACGCTGGTTGCGCGGGCGCAACGCGAATGCGGGCGACCGCGAAACCACGGCCGCGCCGCAAACGGCCGATCCGCGCGAGCGTCGTCGCGAAGCCGCGGCGGACCGCGAACGCCAGCGTGGGTTGCGCAAAAATCTCGACAAGGTTGAAGCGCGCATGGCGAAGGTCGATGCCGCACTCTCCGCATTGCAGGAACGCTTGGCGGACCCTGCGATCTATGAAGGCCCAACCGCGGTGCTCGCGGACATCGGGCGCGAACAGAATGCCTTGCGCGAAGAAAAAGCCACGCTGGAGGCGGAGTGGTTGCTGCGGTTCGAGGAACTGGAAGCGGCAACGGCATGAGTACGCTGCACGCCCTGCTGCCGCCGCTGGCGCATGTGCGCGCGAGCCCGGCTTTCATGGGCTGGCTCGCCAGGGGCGATCGTTTGCCAAAGGCGGGCGACGCACGCATGGGGTTGTTGCGCGAGTTGTTTCATTTCGCGGACGACAGCGTACCCGCCGCGGCGCTTCGTCACCTCTGCCACGGCGACGATGCCACCGCGGGCGCGTGGCTGTGTGCCGATCCCGCCTGGGTACGCAGCGAGGCGACCGGTGCGCGGCTGATGGCTTGGCCACTGTGCGATGTTTCGGCGGACGAAGCCGAAGCGCTTGCCGGGGCGCTGCGGCCGTTGTTCGGCGACGCCGGCGCGCCCTTGTCGATCGACACGCCGTCCGCGTGGTGCCTGCACCTGCTGCCCGGCGCACCGCGCGCGAACTTTCGCGCGCCTGTCGATGCACTGGGCGTCGATCTCGTGGATTGCCTGCCCGAAGGCGACGCGGGTCGCGCGTGGCGACGCCTGTTCAACGAAACACAGATCGTGTTGCACGCGCACCCCGTGAATGCTGCACGCATCGCCGCCGGCAAGCGGCCGGTCAACGCGTTGTGGTTCTGGGGCGCGGGAGCTTTGCCGGCGTCCGTCGAGAGCGGTTTGCAGGTTGTCGCCAGCGTGGACGATGTCGTGCGCGGGTTGGCGAAGATGGGCGGTGCCGTGCGCGTGGAGCCGTTGCCGGATGCCCTGGAGACGGCGCCGCGATCCGGCATGGCTTTGCTCGACCTCGATATTCCTGGTCACGCGGGCAGCGCGGTGGAATGGCTGGCGCATTTCCAGCGCTGGTTGCGCGAGCGCCGCTTCGATGCCATCGCGATCACGTTCGCGGATGGCGAACGGTTTCGGGTCCGTCACGGCCATCGCTTGCGCGTGTGGCGCCGCGCGTGACACGCATCGGCCCATCACTGCGCATCGTCCGGCGCGGAGTTCCATCGTTGCCGCACGGCTGGCCCGAATCCGTGCATCCGGTGCTGCAGCGTGTCTATGCCGCGCGCGGCGTCAGCAGTCCCGAGGAAACGGGCCACCACCTGTCCGCGTTGCTGCAGCCGGATGGCCTTGGCGGCATCGGCGGTGCGGTCGCGCTGCTCGTCGACGCCATCGCGCAAGATCAGTACATCGTGATTTCAGGCGACTACGACTGCGATGGCGCAACGGGTTGTGCGGTCGCGGTGCGCGGGTTGCGCATGCTCGGCGCTCGGCATGTCGGCTACGCCGTACCCGACCGCGCCGTGCATGGCTACGGGCTCACGCCCGAACTGGTCGCCACGATGCAGCCCACACCGGACCTGATCGTGACGGTCGACAACGGTGTCGCATCGTTCGCGGGTATCGCCGCCGCGAAGGCGCGCGGCTGCAAGGTCATCGTCACCGATCACCATTTGCCCGGCGCTGCGTTGCCCGATGCCGACGCCATCGTCAATCCGAACCTTCCGGGTGACAGCTTTGCCAGCAAGGCATTGTGCGGCGTCGGCGTGATGTTCTACCTGCTGCTCGCCTTGCGTGCACGGCTTTACCCTTGCGACCGTGCTGATCGCGAAGACCAGACAGCGGCCGAGGCCGCCATCCATGGCCGCACTTTTGGCAAAAGCCGCCCTGATCTTGCTTCCTTGCTGGATCTCGTGGCGCTGGGCAGCGTCGCCGACCTGGTACCGCTGGACGCCAACAACCGGGCGTTGGTGGAAAGCGGTTTGCGCAGGATGCGTGCGGGCAACGCGAGTGCAGGCATCGCGGCCCTGTTCGAGGTTTCGGGGCGCGAGATTGGCAAGGCGGTCGCCGCCGATCTCGGTTACGCGATCGGGCCGCGGATCAATGCGGCGGGGCGGCTTGAGGACATGACCCTCGGCGTCGAATGCCTCCTGGCCGACGATCCCGCGCGTGCGCGCGAACTCGCGGGCGTGCTGCATGACATCAATTCGCAGCGGCGCGATCTGCAGGCGTCGATGGTGGACGATGCACTTGCCAGGCTGGACGGCATCGATGCCGGTGATGCACTCGGCATCTCGCTGTTCGACCCCACGTGGCACCCCGGCATCGTCGGACTGGTGGCGGCCAAGGTGAAGGAGCGGCTGCATCGGCCGGTGGTCGCGTTCGCGCCGGCAGGTGAAGGCGGCCCGTTGCGCGGTTCGGCGCGCTCGATCACGGGCTTTCACATCCGCGATGCGCTGGCGGAAGTCGATGCGCGTTGCCCTGGCATGATCGTGCGTTTCGGTGGACACGCGATGGCAGCCGGCCTGACGCTCGCACTGGCCCACTACGCGCGCTTCGCGGAGGTTTTTGACGCCGTGGTGAGCGAACGTATTTCCGAGGAATCCCTGCAGCCGGTACTCGCGAGCGATGGCGAACTCGCGCCGTGTGACTTCGATATCGGACTCGCCCGCCAGCTGCGCATGGCCGGGCCGTGGGGGCAGGGTTTCGCGGCACCCCTGTTCGACGACGCCTTCGAGTGCGTCGAATGCAAGGCGCTGGGCGCGGACGGCGCACATCGGCGCCTGCGCCTGCGTGATCCGCGCGACGGCCGCGTGCACGATGCTGTCTGGTTCGGCGCAGACTCGGACGTACGGGAGGGTGCGGCGGTGCGCATCGCCTACGAACTGATGATCAACGAATGGCGCGGACGGGAATCGCTGCAACTGCTGGTGCGGCACGTCGAATCGGCCGTACCGTAGCTATCGCTTCCGCGCCAGGGTCAGTCCATCGCCGATCGGAAGCATTGCCATGTCGATACGCTCGTCGCCGTGCAGTTTGTCGTTCAACGCCTGCAGCGCGCGGGTATCGTCGTCCTCCGCGGGCCGCGCGACGTCGCCGCTCCATAGTGTGTTGTCGAAGGCGACCAGCCCGCCCTGGCGGACCAACCGCAGGCAGCGTTCGTAATAAGCGTCGTAACCCGCCTTGTCGGCGTCGATGAAGGCGAAGTCGTAGAGGTCGGTTTCGCCCTCGGCGATGCGCGCATCCAGCGTCTGCACGGCGGGTGCGACCACCAGATCGATCTTGCTCGCAACGCCGGCCCGCCGCCAGTACGGTTTTCCGACCGAGGTGTATTCATCGCTGATGTCGCAGGCGAGAACCTTGCCGTCTCCGGGCAGTGCGAGCGCGACGGTCAACGCGCTGTAGCCGGTGAAGGTGCCGACCTCGATGGTGCGGCGCGCGCCGATGAGCTTGACCAGCAGTGACATGAACTGGCCTTGCTCGGGCGATATCTGCATGCCCCCGCGCGGATGCTGGCGCGTGGCCTCGCGCAACGCCGTCTGTTCAGGATGTTCGCGCAGCGAGTGGTCGAGCAGGTATTGGTAAAGCGTGTCGTCGAGGTCGATGGTTCGGCGTGACATGGTGTTTCCTCATGGGCGCGTGCCGCCATGTTCTCACCCGGCGCGTGAACGTATGTTCATGGCGGCGGCCAGGTCGTGTTCACGATGACATTACACACGCCCCGCTAGGTTTGCGCGTTCGCTCCCGGAGGGTTGAACCATGATTGCGAAGACGTGCAAGGCGTTGGGCGGTTGCGTCCTCATCGGGGCGCTGGCCGTGGCGGGGACGGCGTGGGCGGCGAATAGTGCGGGGCCGATCGCACAGGGCGACGCCGCGAGCATGCTCAAGGAGGCCGTGGCGGGGCCCTGGCGTTCCGATGCCAACAGGGCGCGCGACCAGTACCGACATCCGGTGGAGACGCTGGAGTTCTTTGGCATCAAGCCGGACATGACGGTGATCGAATTGGCGCCCGGTGGTGGTTGGTACACCGAAATCCTGGCGCCGTTCCTGTATTCGAACGGACACCTGATCGACGCCGGGCCG
>JAGWZT010000151.1 GCA_018971925.1 Lysobacteraceae bacterium
GTGACCGGTAAAGGCGGCGTGCCACCGAATCAGGGATACAGTGTTTGACTTGGAGTAAGCTCCAAGTTAGGTCATCTGATTTCGGACCACGGCGACATGCGGATCGAGCTGTATTTTTCCCCCTGGTGCACGGCATGCGGCAGTCGCAGCCTTCGCGACGGTGAATCCGGCAACAACCGCTGGATCGACGTGACCAAGCACCTTGAAGCGGCGGCGCGACTGCGCATTACCCGGTTACCGGCGTTGGTGATTGACGGCCGGGTGGTGGCCCAAGGTCCGCAGGCGCTGGCGCGGCTGCGTACCCTAGCTGAAGCCGGGAGCGGCGCGGCATGAACCACAGCTACGCGATCGGTGGCGCCGCGCGTCTCGCTGGCATGACTACGGACACGTTGCGGTACTACGAGCGCATCGGACTGATGTGCCGGGTACTTCGCGACGGCGGTGGGCGGCGGTACTACACCGAACCCGACCTTGAGCGGTTGCGCTTCATCGCACGCGCTCAAGCCATGGACTTCTCGCTGGCGGAAATCCGGCAGCTGCTGGAATTGCGCGACCACCCGGACACGGCGCGCGCGGAAGCGCGCCGTCTTGCACACGGGAAACTCGACGCCGTCACCCAGCGCATGCGCACCTTGCGTCATCTGCGCGATGAACTGCGTCTGCTGTTGAACCTGTGCGCCGGGGCCAACGAGGGCTGCCCTATCCTGGACATGAAGGTTGCCGCGCCTTCACGGGCATCGCCGGTCCGGTCGCGGAAACCGGGGCGCGCACGCCAACACGCCTGACACACGTCGCACTCGGCGGTCGGCCGCCCAAGGCCCGCAATCACCCCTTGACTTGGAGTGCAGTCCAAGTCGCAAGATGGGGGTTGTGCCATCCAGGCACGCGTGACCGAGACGGGAGAAAACCCATGCAGACGGCGAATTTCACGATTGATGGCATGCGCTGGAAGGCTGCACCCGCACTATCCAAAATGCATTGGAACGTCTGTTCGGCGTCAATCCCCACTCGGTCTCGCACGAATCCCGTACGGCAGGAGTGCTGTTCTCGCCCCGGACAGTCACACACGCAATGGGCTTCGGCGTGTTCCTCACACCTTGATGCGTCGGAGTCACAGACATGAATACCACGGCAACCGCTCTATGGAGCGAAGAGCCAAGCCGCGAATCCGGCCTGCGCCGTGTGTGCGCGCATATCGGCGGGCTGCACTGTTCGTTGTGCACCGGCACGATTGAAAAAGCGCTCGGGCGACGGCCCGGCGTGCGCAAGGTGTCGGTGAGCCTGACGCATGAGCAGGCGCTGGTCGAGTTCGATCCGAACGTCGTTGAAGCAGCGGCGTTGATGGGCACGCTGACCGACATTGGCTACACGATCTCGGACCCACGCAAGATCGAGCCGTTCGAGGTTCAGGAGCGCGCGCTGGCGCGCGAGCGCGGGCGCTTCCTGACTGCCCTGGCGGCCAGCATTGCCTCGATGGCCTTGGTGGGCTACCCGTTAGACAGTGCGTGGTTCCCGCTGTGTGTGTTTTCTATTGCCAGCCTCGTCGCCTTCGCTTTCGTCGTGTTGCGGAGCTACAGCCTGCAGCGCGCGATGGTCGGCACGGCTCTCCTCGCGGTATTCGGCGCCGGTATCTACTATTTCAAGCTACGTGGAACATTCGGGGCGACCATCCCATGGCTGACCGGCGCTCTCGCGCTGACGCTGATCTTCGGCCTCGGGGGGCACATCCTGCGCAAGGGATTCCAAGCCTTGCGCCGCGGCATCCTCAACCAGCATGTGCTGGTCGAGTTCGGGGCCTTTGCCGGGTTGGTGGGTGGGTCAATTGGTTTAGTACTGCACCCCGCCGGTTATCCGACGGGAGCGTTTTTCGCGGTGAGCGTGATGGTACTCAGCTATCACATCTTTTCCGAGTGGTTGTCCCTGATCGTTAAGACGCGCAGCTCGCAAGCCGTGAAAAAACTGCTCGACCTGCAACCCGACACCGCCCGCGTGCTGCGCGACGGGCGTGAGACTGATGTGCGCATTGAAGAGGTGTGCGTGGGCGACCGGGTACGCATCCGCCCGGGTGAGCGCATCCCGGTCGATGGCGAGATCGTCGAAGGTCGCTCGGCGATCGATGAATCGCTGATTACCGGCGAGCCGTTGCCGGCGGGCAAGACCGTCGGCGGGACTGTCGCAGGCGGCGCCATCAACGGGTCCGGCACCTTGCTGGTGCGGGTGACCGCCATCGGCGAGGAGAGCTTCCTGCAGCAGGTGATCCATAGCGTCGAGGACGCGCGTGCGCTCAAGCCCGGCTTGCTGCATATCGTCGACCGGGTCCTGCGCGTTTACACCCCCACGGTGCTTGCTGTTGCGGCAGTCGCGTTTGCCGCCTGGCTCATCGGGCCGGTGCTCCTGGGTTACCCGCTGGATATCCAGCGCGCGGTGTTCGCGGGCTTGTCGGTGCTGGTGATGGGCTATCCATGTGCGGTGGGAATTTCGGCTCCGCTGTCGATCGTGCGCGGCGCGGCCGACGCCGCTGAGCGCGGTATTCTGATGCGTACCGGCGAAGCCTTCGAAGGGTTGCGCCGTGTTACCACGGTCGTGTTCGACAAAACCGGCACGCTTACCGAAGGCAAGCCAAGACTGCGCGAGATCGAGCCGCACGAAGTCGATCGCGACACGCTGCTTGGTCTTGCCGCAGCGGTGGAAGCGGCTTCCGAGCATCCGTTGGCGCAAGCGGTCGTCAAAGCCGCGTTCGACGCGGGCCTGAACATTCCGGTGGTCAATGCGTTCGAGGCGATCGCCGGCAAGGGCGTCGTCGCGCGCCTGCAAGATCAGGAACGATTGGTCGCGGGCAGCCCGGCGTTTCTCGCCGAGTGCGGCCTCGATCTCGCGCCCGTGGCGGATGCCATCAGCCGCCTGGAAGAAAGCGGGCGGACGGTGATCGCGATCGCCCGCGCCAGTCAGCTGCTCGGCGTACTCGCCTTTGGCGACGCGCTGCGCGCGGACGCAGCCGAAACCGTACAACGATTACAGGCCGCGGGCGTGCGGGTCGCGTTGCTGACCGGTGACAACGAACGCGCGGCCAGACGCATGGCGGTCCAGGCCGGTATCAACGAGATTTACGCCGGCGTATTGCCGGAACGCAAGGCAGAAACGATCCGCCAGCTCCAGACCCAGGCACGCGTGGCGATGGTCGGCGATGGCATCAACGACGCACCGGCGCTGATGCAGGCCGACGTCGGCATCGCGATGGGCAGCGGCACCGACATCGCCATCGACTCTGCCGACGTGATCATTCTGAATACGCGCCTCGCGGGCGTGCTCGACGCCTACGCCATCAGCCGCCGCGGCTATCGCAAGATGGTGCAAAACATCACGCTGGCATTCCTGTTCAACGGCATCGGGATTCCGGCTGCGGCCACGGGCTTGATCTATCCGGTATGGGGCATGGTCGCGATGGCTGCAAGCGTCACAGCGATCTTCATCAACTCGCTGTGGGGCCAGCCGCAATTGTTCTTCGACGCCGTCGGCAGTGTCGGTCAGAGCGACGGCACTTCACAGTCGGCGCCGGTCGTCACGACCTGATAAAGGAGGTAAGACCATGCTCAAGTCAGTGGTATTCACGGTGACCGGCAATCAGCGACTGCATTGCACAAGTTGCGAACAGCGCGTGACCCGTATCGTCAAGGGTCTGACAGGTGTCCGTGAGGTGCGTGCCAGCGCTTCGTCCCAACGCATCGAGGTCCTGTTCGATTCGTCCGGCCTAGATGAGTCGGCCGTCGCCGAGTGTCTTGACCGACTTGGCTACGCAACGGAAGCGAGTGTTCAGCGCGTGGCTCCCATGGTCGATCCTATAGGGAACCACGATGTCTCAGGCTGACACAGCGGCGCCGTCCGGTACGAACTGGATCATTCCGGTGGGTGCCGCGGTGGTGCTCCTGCTGGTTGGTGCAGGCGGCTACTTCTTGTACCTGCATACGGGCGCCATGCTCCAGCGGGGCCAAGCGCTGCCACCGTTGCTGATCCTGGTGTTGGCGCTGATCGGTGGCGCGGCATCGTTTTTCTCGCCTTGCAGCATCGCCATCACGCCGGCATTTCTGGCCTATCTCACCACCGGAACCCAACCCGACCGGGATGCTCGCAAACTCTCTGGCCCGCTGGTCCTCTCCGCTGCATTAGTCGCCTTGGGCATCGTCGTTTTCTATGCAGTTGCCGGCATCGTGATCGGCGCCGTGGGCAGCGTGGCCTACAACTACCTCGTGTACTTTCTTCCCGTCGTTGGTGCAGCCTTCATTCTGCTTGGGGCGCTCGTGTTGCTGGGACGCACCGGGGTGCTGGGCTTTGTTGAACGCTGGAACCCGACCAATCGGCGCTACGCGCGCCAGGAGGTTGGCACTTTCGCCGTCGGGGCGCCCAAAAGACGTACGCTCGTTTCCTTCGGGTTCGCATATGGCGCAGCATCGCATACTTGCTCGCTGCCCATTTTTCTCGGCATTCTCTTGGTGCCACTGGTCGCTGGAAATTACGCGCTGGCCGCACTTTCCGTGTTCGCGTATGGCTTCGCCATTGCGGTTTTGGTCGTGGTGATGATGATGCTCGGCCAGCGGGTCTTCACCGCGCTGCGGTCCACGGGGCCGTGGCTGATGCGCATTACCGCCGCACTCTTCATCGTCACCGGCGGGTTCCTGTTCTATTACTTCGGCCTGAACTACGGCACTTACCTCACCCCGACCTCGATGGCGGCCACGATAGCCCCGAGCCAGCAGTACCGCCTGATCGAAGGTGCCGGCGGAACCGGTTATCCCTACCAACCGCGTGTCCTCACGATACCTGCCGGGCATCCGGTCCAAGTCGCGGTGACTGATCACATTGGAGGCTGCCTCCTGAGCACCGTTTTCGAGGGTTTGGGCCCCCACGGGCGACCCGTCGAAATCACGGTGCCGGTGGGGGAAACGCGCGTGGTACAGCTCTTTGCCTCTCGACCTGGCAGCTATACATTTCATTGTGGAGGCGAGATGTACTCCGGAACGGTGCTCGCTCAGTGACGATCGAGCCCCACGCGGGAACGACGACCGCCAAGCTCACCAAGCGCGCTGAGGTCAACCGAGATGCCGCCCACCCCTGCGAAGACAAGGGCGCACCGTCGCGAGCCTGGACGGGATGAGTCGGCCATCGGTGGTATGGCAACAATGGGGTACGGCGGCTGGCCGTGATCAAGCGTGCTCGGCACTGCGGTCAGGATGCGCTCGGGGTGCGACCACTGATGGAATTGAAAACCGGCGACAGTTCGTGCCGCGGCGTTGCCGCAAGCTGACCGGTGCCATTGCATTGGTGTCGGTCGGCCTGTGCCTGCTCTAAGCGCGTATTTATCTGCGATTCCACAACTGGCAATTTGGGCCAATCAGATTTACCCGACATGGCTGAAGAATTCAACACGATGCGTGACGCCGCCGCACGCGATCCGGATCTTCACGAACGGGAGCGCCTGCTGCGCATGCTCGCGGCCATCACTTTCATTATTTTTTTCCAAGCGTATATGGTCGCGCCGATCATCCCGGCTCTCTCGAAGGCGTTCGGCGCTTCGGTGCAAACGGTCGGTCTGATCGTGCCGGCATACCTGATTCCTTATGGGATCGCCACACTGGTATATGGTCTGCTCGCTGATCGGTTGGGGATTCAGCG
>JAGWZT010000152.1 GCA_018971925.1 Lysobacteraceae bacterium
CTGCATGTAATCGAGACCGCACTCGCCGACGGCCGCGGCGGGGTGCGAGCGCAACCATGCATCGAGCGCGGCAAGATCGGTGGCGGCGTGCTGGTTCAGGTAGCACGGGTGCAGGCCGTACGCGGGATGCAGCCCCGGCTCGGAGGTGCAAAGGGCCTCCAGCTTCGGCCAGCTTGCCGCGGTGACGGCGGGGATGAGCATTTCCGCCACGCCCGCCGCACGGGCGTCACGCAGCACCCGCGCGCGATCACCGTCGAATTCCGGCGCGTCCAGATGCGCGTGGCTGTCGAAGATAACGGAGTGTGGGCAAAGTCCGGTCATTGGAGTACGCTGAAATGGCGCATGAACCGGTTCGGCGCCGTTGATGAACGGTTCATTGTCGGGTTGTTTGAATCCCATTGTCATTGGGCCATCGGGCCGGGAGACCAAGATGAAACGTCAATCGAAATTGGCACACGCAATACTTGCTTCGTTCGGGATCGTTGCCATCGCCGCGCTGGCGGGGTGCGGAAGCGGGAGCAATCAGCAGGCCCAAGCCACCCCGGCCAACATGACCATGGCCACTTCCGCGGCGACTGCACAGCTGCCGCCCGGCCAGGAACCCATGGCGAACGGCGCGGCACAGGCGTCGCAAGGCGCACCGGCGGGGGCCCCGCAATTTGCGCAGGTCGTGGCGGTACAGCCGATCACCCAGTCCGCCACTACAAGCAAACCGCGGCAGGTGTGCCGCGATGAGCAGGTCGCCGTTCCGGAGACCTACAAGGACCAGCACCAGATCGGCGGCGCCGTGGTTGGCGGTCTGGCAGGTGCATTGGCGGGCCACATGGTTGGTGGTGGAAAGGGCAAGACGCTGGCAACGGTGGCAGGCGCTGCCGGTGGTGCGTTCGCCGGGCATGAGATCCAGAAGAATCATCAGGAAAACAACGCGACCAAGACGGAAACCCGCAACGTCTGCCACACGGTCACCGACAAGAGCACGACCACCAAGACGGTTGGCTATGACGTCACTTACACGTTGAACGGCCAGGCCGGGCACATCCGCATGGACCACAACCCGGGTGTGGGCACGGGCCTGCCTGTGCGCAATGGCGAAGTCGTTGCCAGCGACAAGCAAGGCGGCAGCTATTACCGGTAGTCGCGTCATGACGGCCACGCACGACAAGGAGTAGAGACATGTCGAAACCATCGTTCGTGAAAATTCCGAAACCCGTGCGTCGTGCAGCCATGCTGGCGTGCGCGGTCGCCGCGGCAGCGTTGCTCGCAGGATGCGAGCCCGCCTACAACACGCGCCCGGGTTACGGCGGACAACCACCCCCACCCCCGGGCGGCTACTACGGCGGCAACCAGCAGCAGTGTTACCAGGGTTGTGGCTACGTGCGTGACATTCGCGAGGTGCAGCTGGGCAACAGCAACAACAACGGCGCCGCGTTGGGCACGGTGATCGGCGCCGTGGTGGGCGGGCTGCTTGGCAATCAGGTCGGCAAAGGCAACGGCAAGACGGCCGCAACGGTCGCCGGCGCGGTCGGCGGCGGGTTTGCCGGGCACGCAATCGGTTCGCATTCGGACAACGGTGGCTATGGATGGCAGGTGGTCGTGCAGTTTCAGAACGGACAGTACGCCACGGTCACCGAGCGCAATCCGCCGCAGGTGCAGGTCGGTGACTATGTGATGATCCGCGGCGATCAGGTGTACAGGTACTGATTGCGATTGCCGCATCGCGGTGAGCAACAAAAAAAGGCCCTCGTCGAGGGCCTTTTTCTTTACGGCGCTTGCCAAATCAATCGACGACGTAGAACTCGTGATCGCCGATCGTCGCGACGGGGTTTTTTGCCCAGGTGGCGGTGGAGCCCAGCCGGATGAAGTGGTTGGCATGCGGCACCACCAGCTTGCGGTCCGAGGCGGGTTCGGACCAGATCGCGATGGCCTGGCCGGCGACTTGCCACGCCTTGTTCCACGCCGCGGTGTTGTCGAACGTGAAGTTCTTCGACGTGGTGGTCAATGCGAACTGGTGGGGTGACGTCACCACATCGCAGATGGTGTTTCCGTAGCGGCCCATGTCGAGCCGGTCCAGCGCCACCTCGGCAACGGCCAGTTGGCCGCGGGCGGGCTGGCTGCGAGCCTCCATGTACACGGTGGCTGCCAGACAGGTATGGTCGGCGACCGGCCGCGGAAGCAGCGCGATCATTCCGAGTAACAGGCCCAAGGTCATCGGGTCGTTCTCCTATGAGGGCACCACATGCCGGATCAGGCCGGCACCTGGCTTGGAACACGGCAGGCCCTCAGGGCACGCGCCGCAAATGGATGGATTGATGGCCCGGCCCTGGAAGCGATCGCCGGCAAAGGGCCGGGGCTGGCAGGTTCCGCATTGCGCCAATACGTTTGTGCAATCGGCGTTCGTCGCCGTCTGGCACGCGGTGCGGATCTTCCGGACCGCATGCAGACCGGGCCACGAATCAGGCCCGGCTTGCGAAGCTGCGCGCAGGGTAGGGGCGTCTTGTGCACTGCGCAAGTGCCAGGACGTAAAAACCCCGTAAAGGATTCGTGGCGTTTAGATCGGGTTACGTATTGTATCTCGATACAACATCGTAATAATTGTGCAAGATATTGAATACATTTGTGTTTGATTTGGGTGCGACCACAAGAACCTCGACCGCGCCGTCAGCCGAGGCGCAATCCAGCACCCGGACAGGGCCGGCGGCGTCGGCTTGCACGGCGGCTCCGGGCTCCAACGGTGCTGGCCCGCGCAGGCGATACAGACCGAACTTGTGTCCGCCGCGGTAGTGCAGCCGGGCCACGATTTCCTGTCCGGGGTAACAGCCTTTGTCGAGCGACACGGCGCCCAGCCTTTCCAGCGACAGGGCGGGCGGCAGGAATTGCGCGTCGCCTGCAGGCAACACGGGCCAGCCCGCGCGGATGTCCGCCAGCCGCCATGCGTTCGCGGCTTCCGGGTCAACTTGGGTATCGGGCGCTTTCAACCACAGGCTGCGATCACCGCAGCCGATGGCGATGTCGCCGTGCGGGCCGGCGTCGACGCGTCCCATCGGCAGCGCGCCCCCGGCATGTCCGCTGAAAATGCGCGCGGTCACGGATGCCTTTGCGCGAAACACATAGCGGGCGAGACCGGCGCGCGTTTCTTCGGCATTGCCGCCGCGAAGGATCGCCAGCAGACGCTCGCCGCCGAGGTCGGCCAGGTGCATCAGCGCCTGCACGCGCCCTTGCGCATCGAGCCACGCATTCCACTGCCATTGCCCTTGCGCGAGAGACTCCACGTCGCCGGAAAACTGCGCATGGGCGAATCGCCGACCGTCCGGGCCTTCGATCAACAGACAATTCACTTCGGGCAGGACGGCGCGCGGCATGGCGTGGCAGACGAACGTATGACGCATAAGGTAGCAGTGCGGTGCGCGCGTGCATCGATGGCGGATGCGACAATATGTGCTGCTTTCAGTGACCGGTGCCGCAGCGATGGCAGAAACAGGCAACCAACATTCGAACACGCGCCCCGACCCGGCCAGTGCGCCCGTCGCGCCGCCCGCCAGCGCGCCGCGCGAGCGGCCAACGCCCGAAGGCGATGCGCTGGATCCGACGCGTTATGGTGACTGGGAGAAGAATGGCCGCTGCATAGATTTCTAGTGCGATCATCCTTGATCGCTGTTCGTTCCTTGCGATCTGACGAACCCTGGCTTGTCGATCTTGCATGCATCAGAACGGCCATCCATGCCCTGACTCTTCACCGAAGCTGCGTTGAACTGGCACGATCCGCGTGCGTGATCTTCGCAGCAGGGGTGCGTTCGTGCGAGAATGGCGGGTGATCGCCGGCTGTCGCGCCGGCGCGGGGGCAGCATCTCACAAGCCGTGACCAGGAATTCATCCATGCCCAATACCCGACCGACGTCGCCGCATCTCGGCATCTACCGCTGGCGCGTCAACATGCTGCAATCGACGCTGCACAGGCTGACCGGTCTGTTCCTCTGCCTCGGTGCGCTGTTGGTGGCGTGGGGATTGATCGCGGCGGCATCCAGCGGCGCGGCATGGAACGCATTCGCGGCATTCTGCGGCAGCCCGATCGGAATGATCCTGCTGTTCCTGTGGACCTGGTCGCTGCTTTTTCATCTTTGCAATGGCATCTACCACCTGCTGCACGATGTCGGACAGGGCTATGGGCCCGCGCGCCGCGACCGCGAATTCGCGCCGGTTTACTGGAGAGCTGGCTGGAGCATGATCGTGGCCAGTGTGGTATTGACGGTGCTGGTCTGGATTTTCCTGGTGCTGCACATGGCCGGAGGTGTGGCATGAGCGCTTATCCCGGGCAGGAAGGCCTGCGCACGCCGCTCAAGGTTGCGCTTGGCAATGGCGCGTCCGGAACCGGTGTCCGCCACTGGTGGATCCAGCGCGTCACCGCGGTTGCGCTGATCCCGCTGTCGATCTGGTTCCTGTTCCTGGTAGGCGGCTTGCTGCACGCGACCTATCCGGTCGTGCTGGCGTCCGTTGCGCAACCCGTGCATGCGGTCTTCCTGATCGTGCTGAGCGTGTGCCTGTTCTGGCACGGCGCGCTCGGGTTGCAGGTGGTCATCGAGGATTACGTGCACACGCGCTGGCTGGAAGTGACCCTGCAGATTGCGCTGCGCTTCGGCGCCGTGCTGGCGGCACTGGCCTGCGTCATGGCCGTTCTCTCGGTGTGGTTGACCGGCACCAGCTATTACTGAATCGAATCGGGTTGACCGAATCGCGTTGATCGGATCCGGGGAAAGGGACAGACATGCCTTCTGAAAGTTACAAGGTCGAAACGCATCAATACGACGTGGTGGTGGTGGGTGCGGGCGGTGCGGGGTTGCGCGCCACCATGGGGCTCGCTGCCAAGGGCCTTTCGGCGGCCTGCGTCACCAAGGTTTTCCCGACCCGTTCTCACACCGTCGCGGCGCAGGGCGGCGTGGCCGCCGCACTCGGCAACATGGGCGAGGACGACTGGCGCTATCACTTCTACGACACCGTGAAGGGCGGCGACTGGCTGGGCGACCAGGATGCCGTCGAATACATGTGTCGCGAGGCGATTCCGGCCGTCATCGAACTCGAGCACTTCGGCGTGCCGTTCTCGCGCACGCCGGAAGGCAAGATCTACCAGCGTCCGTTCGGCGGCATGACCACGCGTTACGGCGAGGGCGTCGCACAGCGTACGTGCGCGGCGGCCGACCGCACCGGCCACGCCATCCTGCACACGCTCTACACGCAGGCGCTGAAACACGACGCCAAGTTCTTCGTTGAATACTTTGCGACGGATCTCGTGAAGGATCCGCGCAACGGACGCATCACCGGTGTGCTGGCGATCGACCTGAACGAAGGCACGCTGCACCTGTTCCAGGGCCATGCAATCGTGCTGGCCACCGGCGGTTACGGGCGTGCGTATTTCTCCTGCACCTCGGCACATACGTGCACCGGTGACGGCGGCGGGATGGCACTGCGCGCGGGTCTGGCGCTGCAGGACATGGAGTTCGTGCAGTTCCATCCGACCGGCATTTACGGTTCGGGCTGCCTGATCACCGAGGGTTCGCGCGGCGAGGGCGGTTACCTCACCAATTCCAAGGGCGAGCGCTTCATGGAGCGCTACGCACCCAACGCGAAGGACCTCGCCTCCCG
>JAGWZT010000153.1 GCA_018971925.1 Lysobacteraceae bacterium
GTCGTGTCCATTCCCATAACTTGCCGTTACGACGACAGCGCGCGCCACAGCCACTTTCGCCCGGTGCGTGACGTGCTGCGCATCACCTGGTACACCATCCGGCGGTTGGTGCACTACGGGCGTGTGGTGCGAAGCTACCGCGCGTCGCACGAGCCCCCGCCCCAAATTTACGATCCCGAACGCCTGCTTGCGGCACCACCTTCCGCGCGACTGGCCGGCGCCGGCGCACCGCCAGGAGACGGGGCCTGTTGACGCCATGCCGCGCGGCAGCGGCGTCGGCCCGAAGGGTTGCTCCGGCGCCCATGGATGTCCCGACCCTCGGCGGCGGTCTTGTCGGACTCGCCCCCTCGCGCTGCAATTGCACGACCGCTGCCCCGACCTCGCGATCCGCGTACTTCAGCCGCGTATTCCCGACCCCACCCGCCAACACGAACGCGGCGAGGTCCGAAGGAGGGTCAGCCCATGCCGCCGTTCACGCCGATGACCTGGCCATTCACGTAGGACGCGACCTCCGAACACAGGAACGCCACCACGCCGGCCACTTCCGCGGGGGTGCCGGTGCGCGCGGCCGGAATCATCGCCTTGATCTGGTCCGGGGTGAACAGCGTCTCGGTCGAACGGCCTTCGATGATGCCGGGTGCGACCACGTTGACCGTAATGTTGCGCGAAGCCATCTCGCGTGCCAGCGATTTCGCCGCGCCGTGCAGAGCCGATTTGGCCGCCGCGTAATTGACCTGCCCGCGATTGCCCAGCGTCGCAGCCACCGACGACACCGCGACGATGCGCCCGAAACGCGCGCGCGCCATCGGCAACAGCAGAGGTTGCGCGACGTGGAAAAAACCATTGAGCGACACGTCGATGACGCGCCGCCACTGCGCTTCGGCCATGCCTGCAAGCGGTGCATCATCATGGACGCCCGCGTTGTGCACGAGCGCCTGGATTTGGGAGGCTTGCAACAGGCCATCGACCGCCGCGCGTGTCGCGGCGGCATCGGTGAGATCGAACGTCGCGATCTCCGCGGTGCCGCCGCCATCGCTAATGCGCGTCGCGACCGCTTCGGCCCGTTCGCGGTGCGCATTGGCGTGCACGATCACCTGCCAGCCATCGCGCGCCAGCGCGACGCAGATCGCGCCGCCGATGTCGCCGCTGCCACCGGTGACCAGCACCCGTCTCGAGTCGTTCGTCATCACCGATCTTCCCCAACGCCCTGCAACATCACCGTTGCACGCCCGCTCGCGAGTACATTGCCGCCGTGCTCGACCCGGAACGCATATTGGAGGCTGCCGGGCATGGCGATCAAGCACTCGACGTGGACCTGCAGGCGCCCGGGCAGGTCGTCGATGCGCTCGGCGTGCAAAATCACGTCGCGCAACCCGACAAGGAATCCGGGACGCGCCAAGCCGCCGGCGCCGCGCTCTCGCAGCGCGCCGTGCACCGCCATCGCCTGCGCCGCGTACTCGCACAGGTTCACCGCGTGCAGCACGCCGTCGGCGCGCAACGGATTGTCGGCACGACGATGGGATTCGCTGCGCGCGTGCAAATATTTGGTATCCCAGTCGACCACTTCATCCAGCAGGCACATGGATCCCACATGCGGGATCAGGTGCGCCCATTCCTTTTTTTCCAGCATCCTCGGACTCCATCGCTGCAACGCGGTACATGGACGTACCGCACGCGAATCAAGCGTTCTGTTTCGGCGCTTGATTCGGCGAAGTCGAGTCCGGACCTGAGCCGGACCCGGCGTGCGCTGACGAATCAGGGACGGATTCGTTCAGTGCTTCAAGATGCGCGGCCGGTGCCATCAGCACCGACAACGTGAAGTGGAAGGCAACGCCCAGTGCGACGGTCAACCCGATCGCGCGCAGCACCGGCACGCTGGAAAGCGCCAGCACGCCGAATACCAGCAATGCCGAAGCCACGCACACCAGCGTAGCGTGCAGCGTGCGCAGGTCCTCGAGTTCATCGCCGGTGCGGCGTTCGAAGAACAATGCGTAGTGCAGGCCCAGGCCCGCCGCCAAGGTCAGCGATACGAGATGGAACAGTGACAGCGGGATCCCCGCCACGCGCAGCACCACCAGCACCAGCAGCGTGGCCAGCGTCATCGGACCGAGCACATGCAAGGCGCGCCGCGGGCCGCGCAGTGCCAGGGTCACCGCCGCGCACAACAATAAAGCGGCGATGCCGAGCGCGATGAGGATGCGGTGGCGGTACGCGATGATCAGCGATTCGGTGGAAGCCTTGAGGTCCAGCAGGTGCACCGCACCGTTACTTTCCTTCGTCAACGCGGCGAACGCAGTCGGATCGTTGACGCCGCTGAGCGTTCCCAAACCCACCCAGCCATCGCCTTGCGCCACCAGCATGGATTCCAGCCGCGCACCCAATGGCGACTGCTCGAACTTCGCCGGCGTCAACGGCGGCAGCTTGCGCGCGGCTTCCACGTCTGCCACGAACGGTGCGAATACACCGGCGCGGAACGGCAGCCCTTGCATCGCTTGCTGCAGCGCGGATTGCAAATCCGCCGGATCAGGCAGCCTGGCCTGCCGGTCGCGCTGCGTGGCGGCGCTGGGCAGGTAGCGGGATGGCAATTCGAATCCATCCACGGCGCGGCGGTCGACGAGTTGCCGCATCCGCGGCGCAACCCGTTCAGACAGTCCCAGCACGCCTTCGGCCGTGGGCGCGCGCAACACCAGAAGGTAGCGCACGTCGGGTGCACCCAGCGCAGCGCGCAGGCGTGCATCGCGCTGCAGCTCCGCCTTCGGGATCGGCGTGAGCGCCGACAAGTCGTTCTGCCAAAACTTGCCCGGCGCGAACACCACCACCGCCACACCCGCGAGCGCGACCAGCCAGGGCAGCCAGCGCGGGCGCGGCAAGTGCGCAAGCAAATGCCACGCCTCGGCCAGCCCGGGTGTCGCGGCCATGTCGCGCTTCGCTGGCGGCACCACGAGCGGGATCAGCCAGCGCGTGCAGAGGCCCGCGACGACGAGTCCTCCGATCGTGAACACCGCGAGCTGTTGCAACCCCGCGACGCCCGACGCGAAGAACGCAAGATAAGCGATGCATACCGAAACGATCGCCGTCGCCAGCAGCGGCCACAGCTCGCGCACGCATCGCGAGGTTTCGACGCCGATGCGGCGATGGCTGAACACGCGCAATGGATATTCCTGTGCGACGCCCAGCAGGGTGAATCCGAAGGCAACGGTGATGCCGTGTGCATGTCCGAAGATCAGAGCCAGCAACGCGAACCCGGCCGCGGCACCGGACAGCAACGGCAGCGCGGTGACCAGCACCGGCACCGTGCTGCGGTAAGCCAGCAAAAGCATCAGGATGAAACCGACGGTGGTGATCGCGCCGAAGCGATCGGCTTCCGTACGCGTGTGCCGGCTGGCCTGCACACCGAACCATCCCGGGCCGCTGATCACGAGCTTCGCTTTTGCCGAACCGGGCAGCGATGCAAAATGCTTCTGCAGCGAGGCAACCGCGGACGCCTGCGCGCCCGGATCGAATCCGGCGGCCCTGGTCTCGGCCACCAATAACGCTTCGCCACGATCCGAAAACCATACGCCATCGACAAGTTTTGGCTGGCGTTGCGGTGCCAAAATCTGCGCCAGTTTCAGCGTTTCCAGGGTCGGATCACGCTTCAGCCACGGCTCCAGCATCGACGCGGCGGGCGAACTCAAGTCTTCGATGCGCTGTTGCAACTGTTCGCGCAGGTACGCGGCGTCCAGCCGATGCGTATCCAGCGTGGGCGACAACAGGTAGCGATACGGCAGCAGGTCCGATGCGATTTCCGCAAGATCATTGCCGCCGTTGGCCACGTGCGCGAAGGCGGGGTCATGCGCAAGTACGTCGTCGAGCCCGCGCGACAAATCCGCGAGTTGCGCTTGCGGCGCGCCGGAAATCGCCAGCAGCAGCAGGCGCGATCCCGGGCCCTTGCCGATCTCGTCAAGCAGCAGTTTTTGATCCGCGGTGCGTGCCGGTGGCACGAAATCGCGCAGGTCGGAACTGATCTTCAGGTGCAACGCAACGCCCCAGCCGATCCCTGCGACCAACGTGAGCCACAGAAACCATATCGCGACCCGCGCACCACGAATCATGACGGGATTTCCAGGTGCCTCGCAAAGCGTCGCGAGCGAAGGCGTATCGCGTGACGCCAGAGCGGAGCAGACGGAGCGTGCACGCCAGTACGTGAGCATTGCGAACACTGCCGGCGCGCCAGCCGCCGACTAAACCGGCAGGATTGCCGGTTTGAACGCCGCAGGCGGCCCGCAGGGCTGGCCACATGGATGTGGCCAGTAGCGCAGCAGTTTTGCGAGGGACTCACGGGTTGCGGCAGCGCGCTGCCAGCGCCGATTCCAGCGGCGCCGCACTGCGCAGCCCCTGCTCCGCCATCGCCCCCACCAGCGTGATGCTGCTGTCGCCGTTGGCATCCATCATCGTGAGGCAGCGCGGTTCGTGATTGCGGCCATCGATGACGAGGGACGCGACCTGCCGCTTGATGGAGTCGGTGCGCGGCGTGAGCGTGATGACCCAGCGCGCTTCGCTGCCCTGGGCGGCAAGCGTGAAATCCTTTTGCAGTGCCGACACGTCGCCGCCCAGCAGCGCGCGGAATCCGGCCAGCATCGCGTTCGTCTGCGGAGCGCGCGCCAACGGTATCCGTTGTACTTCGCCGTTGCCGCGTTGCACGGTGATCGTGCCGTCGGCGATTTTCGCGGTTTCCCTGAACGGCTTCGCGATGTCGCGCTCCATGTTGTCGCCGCCGAGCCAACGCAAGTTGCCGGACACCACCAGCGGACGATCCAGCACGCCGCGGTAGCTCACCAGCACGAACGGCGTGGAAACCGGCGGCGCTTTCGCCATGCCGGCCAGCAGCGATTCCGCCAAGCCAGGCGCCGCCGTCGCGACGGCTGCCGTTGCCGTCAGCGCAAACGCCGCCAGCGCACTACGAAACGCGTGCATGCTGCAACGCTGCATCCAGCGCGGGTTGTGCATCGGCGATCGACTGCGGCTGCCAGAAGTCATAAAAATTGAACCAGTTGTACGGCGCTGCGTGCAGGTGGTGTTCGAGACGTGCGGCGTAGTGCCGAATGTACGAATCAAGCGCAATGTTGCGACCGGTGCGCGGAAGCTCAACCGATTCGGCCAGGGTCTCGAAGACCAGGTCATAACGACTGCCGCCACGGTACATGCCCAGGCACAGTACCACCGGCACTTCCAGCAGTGCGGCGATCTGCCAGGGCGCGGCCGGGAACGGTGCGTCGGTACCGAGGAATGGCACCTCGCGCATCAACTCGTGTGGACGGCCGCGATCACCGAGCAACGTGATCATCGCACCCTCTCGCGCCGCCTCCGACAATGCCAGCACGATGTCCGTGCCACCACGCGACGTATCGATGACGCCGTCCGACAACTCCGGCGCCAGCGCTTCCAGCAACGCGGTCAGCGCCGGCGTCTTGCTCTTGTCCATCACCAACTTGAGCTTGCATTCCGGCCGGCGCGCGGCGAGCACCCGCAGCACCTCGAAACTGCCGACGTGCGCGCCCAGCAGCATCACGCCTCGACCACGGTCGAGGTGCCGGTGCAATTCCTCGACGCCATGCATGCTGACGCGAAAACTTCCGATCCCGCGCGCCA
>JAGWZT010000154.1 GCA_018971925.1 Lysobacteraceae bacterium
ACGGTTGCGCCAGTTTCCGCCGCGAGAAGTTCATTCCGTTCGGTGGTCCCAACGGTGGCGACGGCGGCGAGGGCGGCAGCGTCTGGCTGGTGGCGGATGAGGGCCTGAACACGCTGGTCGATTTCCGCCACCAGCGGCATTTCAAGGCGCAGCGCGGCCAGAACGGCATGGGCAGCGACATGTACGGGCGGGGCGGTGAGGACACCGCGATCCGCGTTCCCGTCGGCACCTCGGTGATCAACGTCGATACCGACGAGTTGATCGGCGACCTCACCGTGCACGGCCAGAAATTGCTGGTGGCGCAGGGCGGCAAGGGGGGACTCGGCAACATCCATTTCAAGAGTTCCACCAATCGCGCGCCGCGCCGTTTCACCCCTGGGAAGCCGGGCGAGGAACGCGAGCTGAAGCTGGAACTGAAGGTACTGGCCGACGTCGGCCTGCTCGGATTTCCGAATGCCGGCAAATCAACTTTCATCCGTGCGGTGTCGGCGGCGACGCCGCGGGTGGCCGACTATCCGTTCACGACCCTGCAGCCGCACCTCGGCGTGGTCAGCGTGGGACCGTCGCAGGGTTTTGTGGTTGCGGACATTCCGGGCCTGATCGAAGGCGCGGCCGAAGGTGCCGGTCTCGGAATCCAGTTCCTGAAACATGTCTCACGTACCAGCCTGCTGCTGCATCTCGTGGACGTCGCACCGCTGGACGGCGCCGATGCGGCGGAGCAGGTGCGGATCATCGAGGGCGAACTGCAACGCCACGATCCCGAATTGCTGCAAAGGCCGCGCTGGCTGCTGCTGAACAAGATCGACCTGTGGGCGCCGGACGAACGCGAAGCCAATGCGCGGGAAATCGTCCAGCGACTCGGCTGGAAGGCGCCGTGGTTCGCGATTTCGGCGGCCGAGCGGCTCGGTACCCGTGAAGTCTGCCTCGCCGCGCAGCGGTTCTTCGATGAACGCAAGGCCGAAGCCGAGGAGTCGGTGGAGTGAGTGGTGTCCCCCATGATTGTCATTCCGGGGGTGGCCGTGGGTTCATCGCGGGCGGCTTCGGAGTGACGAGGCGGATGGGGCAGGGGGTGTGCGCGCGTACCCGCTTCGTCCGGCCCACAAAAAAGCCGGCTGGCGCCGGCTCTTTCGTAACTGCTTGCAGCGACGCCTCAGCCGATCGCGTGGATGTGCGCGGCAAGGCGGCTCTTGTGGCGCGCGGCCTTGTTCTTGTGGATCAGGCCACGGCTGGCGTAGCGGTCGAGCACCGGTTCTGCGGCCTTGTACGCGGCTTCGGCGCCGGCCTTGTCCTTGGCCTCGATGGCCTTCAGCACCTTGCGGATCGACGAGCGCAGCATGGAGCGCTGGCTGGCGTTGCGCATGCGGTGTGCCTCGGCCTGGCGGGCGCGTTTCTTGGCGGACTGGATGTTGGCCACGGGGTGACTCCGAAACAATCGGGGGAAATGAAGCCGACAAGTATCGTTGAATTGGGTGTTCCAGTCAAACGTTGCGGGTCCCGAGTCCCGGAGCCTCCCGCATGACCCGCCAGCCCAGCCTGCTGCGCGGGGTGTTCTCGTTCAGCAGCATGACCATGATCTCGCGCGTGCTCGGCCTCGCGCGCGACGTCTCGATCACGCACGTGTTCGGCGTGGGCGCCGCCACCGACGCCTTCGTGATCGCGTTCCGCATTCCCAATTTCATGCGCCGGATGTTCGCGGAGGGTTCGTTCTCGACCGCGTTCGTTCCGGTTTTCACCGAGGTCAAGGAAACCGGCAGTCACGCCCAGCTCAGGGAACTGACCGCGCGGGTCACGGGCACGCTCGGCGGCGTGCTGTTGCTGGTGGTCGCGCTGGGCCTGATCTTCGCGCCGCAAGTGGCCACGGGCTTTGCGCCCGGTGCGCTCGACCAGCCGCACAAGTTCGACCTGACCATCAAGTTGCTGCGGCTGACTTTTCCCTACCTGTTGTTCGTGTCGCTGACCGCGCTGTGCGGCGGCATCCTCAACAGCTTCCACAAGTTCGCGTTGCCGGCGCTGGCGCCGGTGATCCTCAATCTGTGCCTGATCGCGGGCGCGTTGTGGTGGTCGCGCCATCTTGCGGTGCCGATCGAGGCGCTGGGCTGGGCGGTGCTGGCCGCAGGCATCCTGCAGTTGCTGTTCCTGTTGCCGGCGGTGCGGCGTCTGGACCTGCTGGCGCTGCCGCGCTGGGGTTGGCGCAGCCCGCAGGTGCGGAAAATCATGCGCCTGATGGTGCCGACGCTGTTCGGCTCGTCGGTAGCGCAGATCAACCTGTTGCTGGATACGGTGGTCGCCTCGCTGCTGATTACGGGTTCGCAAACCTGGTTGTACCAGGCCACGCGCTTTCTGGAATTGCCGCTCGGTGTGTTCGGCGTCGCCCTGGGCACCGTGATCCTGCCGGCGCTGTCGCGCCACCACGTCAGTGCCGACCGCGAGGGCTTTTCGCGTTCGCTGGACTGGGGGTTGCGCACCACGCTTTTGATCGCACTGCCGGCCATGTTCGGATTGTTGCTGCTGGCCGAGCCGCTGGTGGCGGCGTTCTTCCAGAACGGACACTTCAATGCGTTCGACAGTCACATGACGGCGATCGCGATCATGGGCATGGGCGCAGGCGTGCCCGCGATCGCGTTGACCCGCACCCTGCTCCCGGCGTTTTATTCGCGGCAGGACACGAAGACGCCGGTGCGCGCGGGTGTGATCGCGCTGGTCGTGAACATGGTCGCGAATTTCGCGCTGATCGCGTTGTTGTTCGAACTGTGGGCGCCGGCCTCGCTGAAACAGTTGCCGTGGCTGGAAGGCATCGCGCGGGTGCCGGGCTTGCACCTCGGCATGGCGATTGCCAGCTCCGTCTCCAATTACCTGCAGGTCGCGCTGCTGTGGGGTTACCTGCAGCGCGCCGGCGTGTATCGCCGCCAGCCCGGCTGGGGCCGCCACTGGCTGCGCATGGGGCTTGCATGCGCGGCGTTGGTGATCGTGGTGGTGATCGGTCTGTGGCTGTGGCCCTGGCAACAGTGGACCCACGAGCGCATCGTCACGCGCATCTGGAAACTCGCTGTGCTGGTGTGCGCCGGCGGTGCGGCCTACACGGGCGCCCTGTTCGCGAGCGGCTTCCGGATGCGGGACTTGCGCGGCGCGTGAACGCCGCTTGGCCGTGCGCCGCTGCGCGGTGATAATGCGACGTTTCCAGGAGCGCGCGCATGTACGTCCAGCCTGCCGACGCACCCAAGCGCAAACCGGTGACGGTACCGGGGCTGCGCGCGATGAAGGCGCGTGGCGAAAAGATCGCGGTGTTGACCTGTTACGACGCCAGTTTCGCCGCGCAGATGGAAGCTGCCGGCGTCGATGTCGCGCTGGTGGGCGATTCGCTGGGCATGGTGGTGCAGGGCCAGTCCAGTACCCTGCCGGTGACGCTGGACCAGATGGTGTATCACACCTCGCTGGTCGCGCGCGGGCTTGCCGCCACGTTATTGATCGCCGACCTGCCGTTCATGCAGTTCCGCGACCCGGCGACCGCGCTGGCGGCGTCCGCCCGGTTGATGGCCGAGGGCGGCGCGGCGATGGTGAAACTGGAAGGCGGCAGCGATTGGACCTGCGAAGTGATCGCCACGCTGGTCGCCCACGAGGTGCCGGTGTGCGCGCATCTCGGCCTGACCCCGCAGTCGGTGCACAAGATGGGCGGCTATCGCATGCAGGGCAAGACCGATGACGCGGCCGCGCGCTTGCGCGAGCAGGCCCAGGCCGTCGCGCACGCGGGCGCCGGACTGCTGGTGCTGGAATCCATGCCGGCGGCGTTGGCGGGCGAGATCACCCGCGCGCTGTCGATTCCCACCATCGGCATCGGCGCGGGCGCGGAATGCGACGGGCAGGTGCTGGTGTGCTACGACCTGTTGGGTCTCACGCCCGGACGCCGCCCGAAGTTCAGCAAGGATTTCCTTGCCGGGCGTGGTTCCGTACGCGAGGCTTTCGCGGCGTATGCGGAAGACGTCCGGGCGGGGCGCTTTCCGGGGCCGGAACAAATCGCGGGGTAAACGGGATGCGTACCGTGGGCGACCTGCGCGCGCTGCGCGCCTGCATCCGGGCGTGGAAACAGGAAGGCCACCGGGTCGGTTTCGTGCCGACCATGGGCAATCTGCACGCCGGGCATTTCTCGCTGGTTGACCTGGCACGGCGTCAGGCCGATCGCGTGGTCGCCAGCGTTTTCGTCAACCCGACGCAGTTCGGTCCGAGCGAGGACTTCGCGCGCTACCCGCGCACCCTGGCGGAAGACAGCGTGGGTCTGGTCGAACACAACTGCGACCTGTTGTTCGCGCCTTCCGTCGAGGTGATGTACCCGTTCGGTCCCGAACAGGCCATGCGCATCCACGTGCCCGGGGTTGGCGACACGCTGGAGGGCGCGCATCGGCCGGGCCATTTCGACGGCGTCGCCACGATCGTGGCCAAACTGTTCGCGATGGTCGAGCCCGACGTCGCCGTATTCGGACAGAAGGATTGGCAGCAGTTGCTGGTGGTCCGGCGGCTGGCGCGCGAGTTGGCCTTTCCGCTGGAAATAGTGGCGGGGCCGACCGTCCGTGACGACGATGGACTGGCCTTGTCCTCGCGCAACCGCTACCTGGATGTCCATCAGCGGGCCCGCGCGCCGGAGTTGCACGCGACGCTGGAATGGATGCGCGAATCGTTCGTCGACGGGCACGTGCTCGCCGCGATCGAGGGCGCCGCGGTGCGCAGGCTGGAGCGCGCGGGTTTCAACCCGGATTACGCCGTGGTGCGGCGCGCCGAAGACCTGGGTGTTCCGGCAGAGGGCGAGCGCAGCGGCCTGCTGGCGCTGGTCGCGGCCAAACTCGGCAATACCCGCCTGATCGACAACCTGGCGTTCGATTGAACCCCGCCGCCACGATTTGTGCGGCGCAGCAAACCATCCGTTCAGCGGTTATAATGGGCGATCGCAGCACTCTTTGCGCCGGAGGTGCGCCATGCAACTGAACATGCTCAAGGGCAAGATCCATCGTGCGACCGTGACCCACGCGGAATTGCACTACGAAGGATCCATCGCGATCGACGGCAACCTGCTGGACGCCGCCGGCGTGCGCGAGTACGAGCAGATCCATGCGTGGAACGTCAACAACGGCGAGCGTTTCGTCACCTACGCGCTCCGCGCAGAGGAAGGCAGCGGCATCATCTCCGTGAACGGCAGCGCCGCGCATCGCGCGCAACCGGGCGACCTGATCATCATCGCCGCGTTCGTGACGCTGACCGAGGCCGAGGCCGCGCTGCACAAGCCGCAGCTCGTCTATGTCGATGCCGACAACCGCATCGCGCGCACCAATACCTCGATCCCGAAGCAAATGGCGGCCGCCTGACGCCGTGTGCTCCCTTTCCCGGTGGGAGAGGGTGGCACGAATTGCCGGGTGGAGGTTCGAATTCGCGCGATGTCACAAGACATCCCTGTCTTGGTTCCGCGCCCCTCCGCGGTGGGCGAAATCGCTCTTGAGAGACGCGCGCGCAATCGGCACGCGGGTTCCCGAGCCCCGGATGATGAAGATCGGTTCGCGCCCGCGCAGATCCTGCAAAACTTCCCGCGGATGCGGTGGTATCGCGAGTGCGGGTTCACGGGTCATGCCTTG
>JAGWZT010000155.1 GCA_018971925.1 Lysobacteraceae bacterium
GACTTCGTCGACGAATTGCCGCGCCACGCCGAAGCTGTAGGGCAGGGCATACGGCGCGGCAAGACTGTCGGCGATGGTGTTCACGCGTTCGAGCTTCTGCGGGGTGCCGGCCGCGAAACTGCGCGACATGCTGTCGGCGCCCTCGGGCTCTACGCCATACACCTTGCAGTGCGGTTGCATCTGCTTCACCGCGCAGGCGACGCCGGCGATCAATCCGCCACCACCGACCGGCACGATCACGGCGTCGAGGGTTTCGATCCGGTTGCAGAGTTCGTAGCCGACGGTGGCGGTCCCGAGCACCGTGAGTTCGCCCTCGAAGGGATGGATGAAGGTGCGGCCTTCGTCGGCCTCGATGCGCTTGACCTCGGCGAACGCGGCGAACACGTCGTCGGTCAGCACCACCTCCGCGCCGTAGCTGCGGCACAACGCAACGCGCGCGGGATTGGCGGTTTTCGGCATCACCACTTTCGCGGTCGTGCCCACCGCGCGTGCCGCGAACGCAACCGCGATGGCGTGGTTGCCTGCGCTGACGGCGGTGACGCCGCGTTGTTTCGCGCCGGCGGACAACGCCATCGCGTTGAGCAGCGCGCCACGCGCCTTGAAGGTGCCGGTGTACTGGAACAATTCCAGCTTCAGGAATGCCTGCGTGCCGACCCCTGCCGCGTGGTCAATCGCGTCGCCGCGCCAGTGCCACACGGGTGTTTCGCGCACGCGTTCGCCCAAGCGCTCGCGGGCGGTGCGGATTTCTTCGACGGATGGAATGGCAATCGTGGCATCGGACATATTGGTGAAATGCGTGTCAGTAACGCAGGAAGTATGGCACCGCCATCAGCACGGCGCCGACGATCAGGGTGAGCCATGCGCCCGACACGAACCACGGGTAGACGATCAGCGCGATGCCGCATACCAGCGGCACGATCATCGCCTGCTTCTTGCCGTAGATGAAATAGCCGACGCCGATGGCGCCGAACAGCATGCCCCACAACAAGGTGGCGGGACTTGGCATGGCGCGTCACTCCAGTTCGAACCGGATCCTGCGCGTGGCCGGGTCCGCTTCCAGCAGCTTCACCGAAACTTGCTGCCCGAGCGGAAGGTCTTGTTCCGCGTGCACACGCGTTTCGATGGCGGGATCGTGGATCATCACGGTCCCCGTACGCGCGTCGCCGTCCTCGAGGCTGGTGACGATCGCGGGAAAGCCGTCGCCCACGCGCGGGGCCAGCACCACGGCTTCCAGCAGGTCGATCGTCGCGTGCTCGAATTCGCCGGCGGTACGGTCGGCCATGCGCATGGTGTCGGGCAGCGCGTCGAGTTTCGCCAGAGCCCAATCCGGTGGTGGCCGCCCGTCGCACAGCGCCACGCAAACCTCGCCGGAATAACGATCGACCAACCGCCGCAGCGGCGCGGTAGCGTGCGTGTACTCGGCGGCCAGCGCGGACTGCATCGGTTGCGCGGGCGGTGCGCCGTGGAAGCTGGTGTAGCCCGCGCCACGCAGCACGCGCGTGCAGGCCACCAGCATCGCGACTTGCGCGGGATCGGCGGGATCGAGCGTGTCGATGAAGGTGGGATATGCGCGCTCCGGCGGCCACGGAAGTTTCAGGTTGGCGGCGGTCTGGCGCAGGTGCGCGATGGCTTCCGGATCGGGTTGCGGCAGGGTGCGCAGGATGCCGACCTGGCCCTTGAGCATGATGCCCGCGGCGGCCATGCCGGTGAGCAACGAGATCTGTTCGTTCCAGTCCTCGACCGGATGGCGTGCGCGATAGGCCAGCGTCCACTGGCCATCGACTTGCGTGGCTTCCTGTTCGGGCAATGGCAGGCTGATCGCGCCCAGTTTCTGCGCGCGTTGCCGGCGCAATTCGCCGACTTGCTTGAGCAAGCCCCACATCGGATCGGCGTTGCCGGTGTCGATCGTGGCCTGCACGCTGTCGTAGTCGCATTGCCGGCGACTTTTCACGCGCGCGCGTTCCACCTTCGCGCCGGTGCTGGCGCCACTGGCGTCGAGGTCGATGGTCCACAGCAATGCGGGCCGCAACTGGCCCGGCAGCAGCGAGGCCGCGCCTTCCGACAACACCGTCGGATGCAGCGGAATGGCGTGGCCGATACCGTACAGGGTTTCGCCGCGGCGGTTCGCTTCAAGGTCGATCGTGCCGCCGGGCACGACGAACGAGGCCACGTCGGCGATCGCGTAATACACGCGCCAGCCGTCGCCGTTGCGTTCGAGGTACATCGCCTGGTCGAGGTCCATCGAACCGGGCGGATCGATGGTGACGAGTGGAATATCGGTGCGGTCGAGGTCCGGCAGCTTCACGTTGGTCGCGGCGTCGTGCGCGGCGGCTTCGACCTCGGGCGGGAACGCATCCGGAAGGTGCATCTTCTGGCGGATGTCCGCCAAACCTTGTACCAGGATCGGATCGGTCGGTGCGTTGATTCGCAAGCGGCGGGTTATGGGCATGTTCCGGTCTTCCCTTTCGATAGATGAAAATGCGGATCAGACGAGCAGCCATCCATGGTGCGGGGCGCCGGTGCGGCCACCCTTGGCCGCCCGTTATTCGCGCCATCCATGGCGCTCACCTTCGGCCGCCTTCGGCGTTCGGGCGCGCTTCCTGCGCGCCTCGTCGCCGCGTCGCGTGATGCCCCCTGCATCACGCAAACGCCGCGGCTCACCCCCACCAGAACGCCGTCGCAATGATGGCGTACAACGCGAGCAGCGAAACCCCCTCGCCCCAATCGGATTCCCCATCGAACGTGATGAATGCCGTGACCAGCACCGCGATCGCGGCGCTGACGACCAGCATTGGCGGAAAGACCAGCGTCAACGGCGCGAAGCCGAACAACCGCGAGAGGATCACCAGCACGGGGGCCAGCACCAACGCAATCTGCAGCGGCGAGTTGATGACCACCGAGAAGGCGTACTCGGAACGGTTTTTCGCGGCGAGTTGGATACCGACCACGTTCTCGACGGCATTACCCGCGATCGCGACGATCACCAGGCCGGCGAACGCATCGGAAATATTCAGCGCGCGCATCGCCGGTTCCAGTGCGTGCACGAACCATTCGGACACGAACGCGGCGGCGACGGCGGATGCGGCCAGCAGCGCCAGTGCCAGCGGCAGCGGCCAGCGCGGTGGTTCGTGCTGTTCGGCGGCGTCGCCCGCGGGTTTGCTCTTGAGCGAGGCCGGCAGGGTGACCGCGAACAGCGCCAGCAGGATCACCGCGACGGCCAGTGACAGCGTGTCTTCGTGGGGGGCGGCCGGCGCGTGCACGTAGCTCGCGAGCGATGGAACCACCATCGCGGCGACGGCCAGCAGCATCAGCACCGTGGTGGCGCGCGCGCGTTGCGAGTCGATGTTCTGCGGCCCGTGGCGCAAACCGCCGACGGCGAACGACAGGCCGAGCACCAGCAGCAGGTTGGCGAGGATGGAGCCGATCAAGGCGGCCTGTACCACCATCACCAGCCCGGCCTTCAACGCGAACAGCGCGATGAACAGTTCCGGCAGGTTGCCGAGCGCGGATTGCAATACGCCGGTCGCACCCGCGCCGAAGCGGTCGCCGAGTTGTTCCACCGAGCGACCCACCAGCGCGGCGAGCAGCGCCACCGCAAGACCGGAACACAGGAACGCCGGAACTGCTCCGGCGTGTGTGAAGCGCGTGGCGCCCGCAGCGAGGATCAGCAACGCGCAGCCGCCAACCATGCCGGCGTCGGAACGGGTGAAGACGCGCGGAGGCGAACTCATCGGGGTGCGGTTCCCGGCACGAGGCGGCATTGTTTCATTTCACGGCTTCCACGGATGGCTTCCCGCGTTCGTAATGCAGTTGCATGCCCGCGAGCGTCAACTTCGCGGGATGGCGCAGCGCATCCACGTCGAATGTCGCGTAGTCGTCGCCGTAGAACCTGTAGCGCCAGGTGACGTGGAAAGTATTGTCGTGCCACGGCGTGAGGTCGCCGATGAAATCGGGGTTGCCGAGTCGCAGCACCAGGTGGCCATGTTCGAGCGTGACATGCGCCTCGCCGTCCATGTTGTCCGACCAGGTTCCGGTGTAATCGGCCAGCGGCAGCGGCGGTCTGGCGCCGGGCTTTCGGGTATCGGCGAATTTCTTTTCGATTGCATCGCCTTGCGCGTGTTCCTTCTTTGCCTGCGCAAGCAGGGCGGGTTCGATGTCGTGCGGCGGAAGGCCCAGCATGTCCTGCAGCACGTGCGCGACGATCGCGAAGCGCGCGTCGGCGTGATCCATGTTCGACATCACCGCGATGCCGAGCTGCGCATCGGGCACCAGCACGAGCGCCGAAGCCATGCCGTCGATGTCGCCCGCGTGCCACACCACCTTGTGGGTGCCGTCGTCTTGCACGAACAGGCCCATGCCGTAGGTGTAGAACGTACCGCCGGGCATCCACGTGCGGATCTCGTCGCCCACGCCGGTGCCGGACTGGATCAGCATCCGCGGAGTTTCCATTGCCGTGACAACTTTGCCGTCGAGCACCGGTTTGCCGTCGTACTTGCCGTTGGCCAGCAGCATCTGCAACCAGTGGCCCATGTCATTGGCGCTGGACCAGATGCCGCCCACCGCCGCGAACACATCCATGTTGTGCGGCCAGTAGCGATGCAGTACGGCCGGCTTCTCGTCGATCATGCCGTGCGGCGTGGCGACGTCGCTGGCCGCCGTGACCGCGGAATCGGTACTGACGGTGCGCGTCATGCCGAGCGGCTGGAACAGGTGTGTCGCGACATAGTCGTTCCAGCTTTGCCCCGTAAGCGCGGGGATGAAGCGGCTGGCGGCGAGGTACTGCACGTTGTTGTAGCAGAACGTGGTGCGGAAACCGTATTCGGGTTGCTGCCAGCGCATCCTTTTGATGATGTCGCCGGCGTCGCTGGTGTACCACGCGGCACCGGGGTCGCAATAACCAGTGCGATGGGTCAGCAGGTCGCGCAAGGTTATTTCCTGCGTGACATATGGGCTTGCGAGCCGGAAATCCCTCAGCTCATCGACGACCGGCGCGTCCCATTTCAGCTTGCCCGATGAAACCAGCGTGCCCAGCGCGGCGACGGTGAACGCCTTGGAATTCGAGCCGATGTCGAACAACGTATCCGCACCGACCATGCCGGGGTTGCCGAGTTCGCGTACGCCGTAACCACGTGCCAGCAGCACTTTCCCATCCTTCACCACGACAATGGCGAGGCCGGGCACGTGCCAGTCGTGCATCGTGCGCTGCACGTAGGCATCCAGCCCTTGCAACCGCGTCGGCGCAGGGGTTGGCGGGACGGCGGCAAGGGACGGCGCCGCGATGAAGGCCAGCAGCAAAGGAAACAACCCGTGGGTGCGCATCGTCGTCCCCTGCACGTAATGGAAACCGCGGCATTGTGGCATGCACCGCGCGGGGTCCGATATGTCTGGGATCTTTCGGATCGCGTTCTCCGCGCGGGATGCGGGTGGAAAGCCTGCTGCCTCGACACCATTGTGGTTCGACCGGCGCGCCACGAACGAAACCCCTGTCGAGCAAAATCAGGAGGCGCGCGGCGGCGGTGCGGTTCCTACCACCGTGTCCAGCACATAGGTTGTCGATGGTGCGTCGGCTGGCGGATTCGCGA
>JAGWZT010000156.1 GCA_018971925.1 Lysobacteraceae bacterium
GGGGCAGGCTTGGCCATTTGCCTGCAGGGCAAGGAAGAGTGAGGAAGATGTATGTCGATACATAGACGAGCGATGACACAGCCATGCGGGCAAAGGGCCACGGCCCGAGGGGTTGCTCCGCAGCGGCCGCCATACTTCGGTGCACGCCTTGGCCATGGAACCACCATGACGCTGCGGCACACGCCTCGTCTGGCAACCGCTGCGGAAGCAACGCGGCTCACTTGGCATAGCGTCAACAGGCCCTAGTGCCACGCAACCGCCGCCCACAAGCATGGATTCGCCGTCTCGGGATGCGGCGCTCCGCCCGTGTTGCTGCACGCAATCGTAACCGCGGCACTCCGCACGAGGCCGACGGCGCCGCGGCAGCACCGATTCCGGCCCGTGTGCTTGCACGCGCGCACGACAGCCTGAGCCAGGCCGCCGCGTTTGATCTCGACAAGGCGCTCGCCGCGCACGATCGCACGCTGCAACACGCCTATGCGGTCGCGCGCACCGCCGCGATAGACAACCGCCGCGTCGAACCCGCGGCGGAATGGCTGATCGACAACGTCTACCTGATCCGCAACGAGATCCGTGAAGTGCGCGAGGCGTTGCCGGCGAAGATCTGGAGACGGCTTCCGCGCAACGACACCGACGGCGAGGTGGTGCCGCGCATGCTGCGCGCCCTGCGCGCCTGCATCGCGCAAGGGGATGGCAATGTCGAACCCGACGCGGTCGAGCGTTATCTCGACGACTACCAGGCGCACGCAACCTTCGACCTGGTCGAACTGTGGACACTGCCGGTACTGGTGCGGGTAGCGCTGATCGAAGGACTGGCTGGAGACGCCGCCGCGATCACCCGCCGCATGCGGGCTTACTCAAACGCCGAAGCGTGGGCCGAGCGCCTGATCGGCGTGGCCACGCGCGCGCCCAACGACATGCTGCTGGGTGTCGCCGAAATGGCACGCACCGACGTGTTCGCATCGGCCGCCTTCGCGGCCGAGTTCTACCGTCTGCTCGAAGGCAAGCACCCTTCGCTGAAACTCGCGCTTACCTTCGCCGAGCAGCAACTTGAACAGCGCGGCACCAGCGTGTCGCGCGTGATCGACGAGGAATCGCGCGCGCAGGCGGCGGACCAGGTTTCCATCGCCAACCGCATCAACAGCCTGCGCCGCATCAACGATTACAACTGGTCCGAATTGCTGGAGCGCGTCGGCAAGGTCGACCGCATCCTCGGCGAGGATCCGGCCGGCGCGTATGCCGGCATGGATTTCGCCACCCGCGGCCGCTACCGGCACGCGGTGGAAGTGCTCGCAAAACGCAGCGGCCGCGGCGAAGCCGATGTCGCGCAGCGCGCGCTGGAACTTGCACGGCTCGATTGCGCGCCCGGCACCGATCCGCGCCGCCGCCACGTCGGCTATTCCCTGATCGGCCAGGGGCTCGCGACCTTCGCGCAGGCGCTGGGCGCGCGCACACCGGCCGAATACCGGATCGCGGAACGATTGCGACGCTGGCCATCGCTGACCTACCTGGGGAGCATCCTGCTGGTCAGCCTGCTGGTGACCGCGCTGGTTGCGGGCGGCCGCCATTGGTATTTCACGTCGATGCCGCTGGCGGTCGACTTCGTGTTGCTGGTCGCGGTGTTCGTCGCGGCCAGCCAGCCTGCCGTCGCGCTGATGAACTGGTTGCTGGGCATGCTCGTCCCCGCACGCCTGCTGCCGCGCATGTCGTTTTCCGGCGGCATCCCCGACGAGTGCCGCACGCTGGTGGTGGTGCCGTGGCTGCTGGGCAGCACGCAAGGACTGGCGGACCAGCTCGACGCGCTGGAAATACGCTACCTCGGCAACCGCGACCGCAATCTGCATTACGCGCTGCTCACCGATTTTCCGGACGCACCCGAACGCGACATGCCGGGCGACCAGGCATTGCTGGAAGCCGCGACCGCCGGCATCGACCGGCTCAACGCGCGGCATCCGTTGCCCGGCAGCACGCGGTTTCACCTGTTCCACCGGCCGCGCGAGTGGAACCCGCGCCAATCGGTGTGGATGGGCTTCGAGCGCAAGCGCGGCAAACTCGGCGACCTCAACCGTGTATTGCGCGGCACGCGTCCGGAGCGCGCATTCGGCGTGGTGGTGGGTGACATCGACGCGCTGCAGGCGGCGCGCTACGTGATCACGCTGGACGCCGATACCCAGTTGCCGCCGGAAGCGGGACGCAAACTGGTCGAAACCATGGCGCACCCGCTGAACCGGCCGTGGTTCAGCAAGGGCTCGCGCCGCGTGATCGCCGGTTACGGGCTGCTGCAGCCGCGCATTTCGGTGACCTACGAGAGCACGCGGCCCAGCCGTTTCGCACGCCTGTTCAGCGATGCGACGGGGCTCGACCCGTATACGCGCGCCGTTTCCGACGTGTACCAAGACCTGTTCGGCGAAGCTTCGTTCGTCGGCAAGGGCATCTACGACATCGACGCCTTCAGCCGCTCGGTGGGCACGCGTTTCCCGAACGACCTGATCCTGTCGCACGACCTGCTGGAAGGCTCCTACGCGCGCACCGGGCTGGTCAGCGACATCGAACTGATCGAACACCAACCAAATCGCTATTCGGTGGACGTGCGCCGCCGCCACCGCTGGACGCGCGGCGACTGGCAGATCGTGCAGTGGCTGCTGCCGATCGTGCCGGGTCCGCGCCGGCGCGGGCTGCGCAACACCCTGAAGGCGCACCACCGCTGGAAGATCCTCGACAACCTGCGGCGCGGGCTGGTGCCATTCGCGATGCTGGTGCTGGTGTTGCATGGCTGGATCCGTGCCGACGTGCCGGCCTACTGGACGCTGGTGCTGGTCGCCTTCCTGCTCGGCCCGGCCGTGCTGATCGCGCTGGTGCAGGTGCTGCGCAACGCCTGGTCACGGGTGCCGCCGCGACGCTGGCGCAATACCTGGCGCGGCATCCGCGACGTGTTGCTGCGCGAGCTTTTCGCGATAGCGACGTTGCCGTTCGAGGCCATGCTGAACCTGGACGCGATCACCCGCAGTGCCGGGCGCCTGTTGTTCACCCGCCGGCACCTGCTCGAATGGACGCCGATGACGGACGCCGCCCGCGGCGCCGCCGACAGCCTCGCGGGCTACCTGCGCCTGATGTGGGTGGCCCCGGCCACGGCCGTGGTGATCGGGATCGTGGTCGGCGTACATGCACCCGCCTCGTTGCCGGCCGCGCTGCCGTTCCTGGCCTTGTGGTTCGCGGCGCCGGCCGTGGCTTGGGCGATCAGCCGCCGGCCGCCGCGGCAACCCTTGCCGCTGGATGCGGCGCAGCAGGCGTTCCTGCACGGTGTCGCGCGCCGCGTATGGCACTGGTTCGAGGCGTTCGTCGGTGCCGACGAGAACTGGTTGCCGCCGGACAACTGCCAGGTCTTTCCGGTCGAGCAGGTCGCGCACCGCACCTCGCCCACCAACATCGGCATGGGCTTGCTCGCCAACCTCAGCGCGTGCGATTTCGGCTACCTCACCCACGGCGAATACCTGCGCCGCACCGCCGCGACGCTGGAGGCACTGCGTGGAATGCCGCGTCTTCGCGGCCATTTCTTCAACTGGTACGACACCCAGACGCTGCGACCCCTGACGCCCCGCTACGTCTCCAGCGTGGACAGCGGCAACCTGATGGGATGCCTGCTGGTCCTCGCGAATGCGCTGGAACATGGCGACGAGGATCCGCTGGTGAGCCGTGCGCTGGGCGACGGCCTGCTGGATACCGCCCGGGTGCTGGGCAGCCTCCTCGACCAGGTCGAAGCACGGGGTCCGCACGCCGGCCTCGCGCTGGCGGCAACGCTGAGCGAAGTCGACACGCTGATAGCCGATGCCATCGCCAACGCGGACGCGCTGCCGGTGCTGCACGGCCTGCTGGCCCGCATCGATGCCGAAGCCGACCGACTCGAATCGATCAACGCGGACAATGCCATCGAAGGCGAATTCGCGGAATGGACGCAGGCACTGTCACGGCAGGCCAGGGCGGCATGCGAGGAGCTCGACGAACTGGCACCCTGGCTGGCCTTGGGCGACTTCGGCAGCGACGATCCCGAGACCCGCGCGTGGCTGGCCGAACTGGAGGGCAATCCTTCCCGGCCACGCGCCCGCGCGCTCGCCGCCGGCATCGTGGCGAGACTGGAAGCGCCCGCCAGCGAGGGCGCGCCCGATCTTTGCGCCGCCTTGCGCGAAATGGACGCCACGCTGAACCGCCGCCGCGACGATGCGCTCGCACTGGCCAGGACCTGCCGCGAACTCGCGAGCATGGACCTGTCCTTCCTGTGGGACGACAAGCGCGAGCAATTCACCATCGGCTACGACGTCGAGCGCGACAAGCGCGACAGCGGCCGCTACGACCTGCTCGCATCCGAGTCGCGGATCCTGAGCTACGTCGCGATCGCGCAGGGCCACGTGCCGCCTTCGCACTGGTTCAAGCTGGGACGGCTGCTCACCGTCGCGGCCGGCCGCCCCGCGCTGGTGTCATGGAGCGGCTCGATGTTCGAATACCTGATGCCGAACCTGCTGATGCCTAGCTACCGCGGCACGCTGCTAGAGGACACCTGCGGCGCCGCCGTCGCCCGCCAGATCCGCTACGGCTCGCAGCAACAGGTACCGTGGGGCGTTTCCGAATCGGCCTACAACGCCACCGATGCCAACCTCGTGTACCAGTACCGCGCGTTCGGCGTCCCCGGGCTGGGCCTGAAACGCGGCCTCGGCGACGACCTCGTGGTCGCGCCCTACGCCACCGTGCTGGCGTTGATGCTGGAACCATCGGCCGCCTGCGACAACCTCGAACGCCTGGCCGGCATGGGTGCGCTGACCCGTTACGGCTTCTTCGAAGCGCTCGACTTCACCAGCGGCCGCGTCAGCGAAGGCAGCGATTACGCGCTGGTGAAATGCTGGATGGCGCACCACCACGGCATGAGCCTGCTGGCGCTGTCATCGGTGCTCAACCGGCAACCGATGCAACGCCGCTTCATGCGCGAACCGATGTTCAGCGCCTACGAACTGTTGCTGCGCGAAAAGATCCCCGAAGCGCGTCCGCGCCACCCAGCCGCGCTCGACATCGAACAGCCGCGCCAGACCCGCGCGCGGGTCCACGCCGAAACCCGCGAAATCACCCGCATGGACACGCCGCTGCCGGAAGCGCACCTGCTCTCGAACGGCAACTACCACGTGATGCTGACCCAGACCGGCGCCGGCTACAGCCGCTGGCGCGGCATCGCGGTCACGCGCTGGCGTGGCGACGCCACCCGCGACGACGAGGGCACCTTCGTCTACCTGCGCGACGCCGAATCCGGCAAGGCCTGGTCGGCCACGTACCAGCCGATGGGCGATCCGGACGGAACCTGCCACGCGACGTTCTCCCAGGCGCGCGCGGAGTTCCACCGCCACGACAACGGCATCGCCACCGAAGTGCTGGTCGCGGTCTCGGCCGAGGACGACATCGAACTGCGGCGGGTGCGTTTGACCAACCGCGGCAACAAGACCCGCGTCCTCGACGTGGTCAGCTATGCCGAGCCGGTGCTGGCGCCGCCGGAGGCGGATGCGGCGCATCCGGTG
>JAGWZT010000157.1 GCA_018971925.1 Lysobacteraceae bacterium
GCCTACGCCTCCAGTGGGCGGTCCGAGAACTACGCGAACTTCAAACGCAATTTCGACTTGCTCGAGTCCGACCGCTGGGGCCGCGATGCGGTCACGCAGCCGACCTATGACAGCCAAAAGGTGTCGCAGGCTTTCAACCGCGGCGACGTGATGCCGTCGGCAAAAGCCGGGATGATCCTGATGATCCGCCGCTTGCCCTGGGCGCCTTTCATCTCCCAGGCGCTGACAGATTGGCGGTCCACCGATGCGCCGCTGGATGATCTGGGCAAGGTGGCGGCGGAACTGCACGCGGCTTATGCGGCCGGCAAGCCATCTGCGGATGAAATCTCCCGCATGCGCGCGCGCATCCGCGGCATCAACCAGACGGTCTCGCCTCTGAGCGCCAACTTTTCGCTGACGGTGGCGCGGGGCACGGAATGGTTCGGCCACATCCTGTTCATGAGCGTGATGGCCGCGGCACTTCTGGCCTGCCTGCTATGGCTGTGGATGGCGCGGCGCGTGCTGGCGGGAATCCGCGGCAGCGAGGAACGCTACCGGCTGCTTTTCGACAGCGCGCCCGACGCCATCGTGATGGTGGACGAGAACAGTGGCTTGGTCCTCGACGCCAACCGCACGGCCGGTGCGTGGACGGGCCGCGATCCGCAGGAACTTCCCGGCAGCCGCTATGTCGACCTGTTCGAGAAGGATCCCGTGCGCAGTGCTTCCGGCACACGCGGCGAATTGCGCGGCGCCGCTGGCGGCTCCCGGCCGGTCGAGGCACAGACCAGCATGGCGGTATGGGGCGAACAGGTCGTTCGCCAGGCGATCATCCGCGACATTTCCGAACGCGTGGAAAGCGACCGGGTGCGGCGCGTGGCCGCAGAGGCGCTGGCCAGCATCGCGGAAGGCGTGATCATCGCGGATGCCGAACGCAAGGTGCTCTCGGCGAACGTGGCCGCCACGCAGCTCACCGGATTCACGGCAGAAAACCTGGCGGGGATTCAACTCGACGCCACGCGCACGCTCGCCGACGGCGGCCCGCTGCCGGCAACGATCTGGGACGAAGTGGTCGCCACGCACCGCTGGTCGGGCGAAGTGCAGAGCCGCCGCCACGACGGCAGCGTGTACGCCGAGAAGCTCGACATCAGCACCATCCGTGATGCGGAAAACCGCGTGCAACAGTACGTCGCGGTATTCAGTGACATCTCCGCCGCCAAGGCGGATCGTAATCGCCTCGAGCACCTTGCCGCGCACGACGTGCTGACCGGCATGGTCAACCGCGTGCGGTTTCAGCGTCACTGCGAGCAGGCCATCGAACGCGCGGCGAGGGACCGCAGTGCAGTGGCCGTGCTGTTCATCGACCTCGATGCCTTCAAGTTCGTCAACGACAGCTACAGCCATGCGGTCGGCGATCGCCTGCTGAAACTGGTCAGCGAGCGCATCCAGCAGCAGTTGCGCGAGGGCGATATCGCCGGACGCATCGGCGGCGACGAGTTCACGGTGCTGATGCCGCACCTCAATTTGCGAGAGGACGCCGCTGTGTTGGCCAGTCGCCTGCTCGCGGTGCTGTCCGAACCGTTCCGTGTCGACGACTACGAACTGGTGGTCAGTGCCAGCATCGGCATCGCCGGCTACCCGCTGGACGGCAGCGACGCCAAGACCCTGATCGCCAATGCCGACGCCGCCATGTACGCGGCCAAGTCCGAGGAGCGCAACGCCTCGCGCTTCTACGTGCCGATGATGCAGGCCGACGCGCGGCAGCGGATGCTGTTGGCGACGGAATTGCGCCAGGCGTTGCTGGAAGACGAGTTCCATTTGGCCTACCAGCCGAGTGTCGAGTTGCGCACCGGCCGCATCGTCGCGGTCGAAGCACTGCTGCGCTGGCAGCACCCCCTGCGTGGCGAAGTGATGCCGGGTGAATTCATTCCGATCGCCGAGAGTATCGGCCTGATCCACCGCATCGACGAGTGGGTGATGCACGCTGCGTGCGCGCAGATACATGCCTGGGACGAGGCGCACATGCCGCAGATCCGGGTGGCGATCAACGTGTCGGCACGCTGGTTCGGCCATCCGGGCTTCGTCGACAGCGTCTATCACGCGCTGCTGACCAACGTGGTCGCGCCCGACCGCATCGTGCTGGAAATCACCGAGGGCGCGATGCTGCGGCTCGGCGAAGAGACGGAGCGCACGATGCGGTCATTGCAGGCGCTCGGCATTACCGTTGCGATCGATGATTTCGGCACGGGTTACGCGTCAATGGCGTACCTCAAGCTGCCGGCGGTGACGTACCTCAAGATCGACCGCTCGTTCGTCAGCGGTTTGCCGGGCAGTGTCAACGATGCCGCGATCACCAGCGCGATGCTGGCCATGGCCGCGAGCCTCGGCCTCGTCACCATCGCCGAAGGCATCGAAACCGAAGCGCAGCATCAATTCCTGCTGCAGGCCGGTTGCGCGGAAGGGCAGGGATACCTTTATTCGTACCCGCTTCCGCCCGCCGCGCTGGAACGCATGCTGCGGCCCAAGCGGCAGCCCGGCAGCGCAAAGCTGAAGCTGGTTCCGCCCGTCCGAAGCTGACCGCTCGGCGTGGGATACTGGCAGGCCATGGATGTACCCCACGACACCACGCGCATCAACCGCGGCCGCCAGGACTTCACGGGCCTCGAGAGCGTGTGGCTGTTCGGCTACGGCTCGCTGATCTACAAGGCGGACTTTCCGTACATCGAGCGGCGGCCGGCGACGATCCACGGCTGGGCGCGGCGCTTGTGGCAGGGCTCGCATGACCATCGCGGCACGCCCGGACATCCCGGCCGCGTGGCGACGCTCGTTGCGGAGCCCGGCGCCGTGTGCGCGGGCATGGCGTACCGGGTGGCGCCCGCAACGTTCGAGTACATCGATTTCCGCGAAAAGAACGGTTATTTGCGGCACGCCGTGACGCTGGATTTCGGCGGCGGCGAACACGCCGAAGGTTTGGTGTACATCGCTGGCGAAGGCAATGCGGCGTGGCTGGGCGCTGCAGGCGAAGGCGATATCGCACGGCACGTCGCGTCATCGGCCGGTCCAAGCGGACGCAACAGCGACTACGTGCTGAAGCTGGCCGATGCCTTGCATGAACTCGGCGCCGAGGATCCGCACGTTTTCGCGGTGGCGGACGCGTTGCGCCGTGCAGGCGTGAATCTCACGCCTTCGCGCGCAGGCGCAGGCCGCGCGGGGTCAACGCGCGCTCGATGATTTCGAACACCCCCTGCATGGCCAGGGCGAGCAATGCGGCCGGCACCGCGCCTTCCATGATCAGGCCGATGTCGTCGAGGCGGATGCCGGTGAGGATGGGTTGTCCGTAACCGCCGGCGCCGATCAGCGCGCCAAGCGTGGCGGTGCCGACGTTGATCACCGCGGCGATCTTGATACCCGCAAGGATCGAGCGCAGCGCCAGCGGCAATTCGACGCGCAACAAACGTACGCGAGGGGGCAGCCCGAGTGCCGCAGCCGATTCGAGCAATGAGGGTTCGATGCCGGTCAAGCCGGCGTGGGTGTTGCGTACGATCGGCAGCAGGCTGTACAGGAACAGCGCCGCGATCGCCGGTTCCGCGCCGATGCCGAACAGCGGGATCATGAACACGAACAGCGCCAGCGACGGCACGGTTTGCAGGATGCCGGTGAGGCCAAGCACGAGCTGGCCAAGCCGCCGCCGCCGCGCGGCGAGGATGCCGAGCGGCACCGCGATCAGGATCGCGAGTGACAGCGAAATGCCGACCAGCGCAAGGTGTTCGAGCGTGTAACGTGCAAGTCGCGGCCAGAAGTCGCCGGACGTGTTGTTGCCCGCGTCGACGCCCAGGAATGCCGCTGCCACCACGCTCGCGTCCTTGCCGTCCAGCTTCACGGCCTTGTTCATCGCGCGCATCTGTCCGGCATCGATGCTGCCCGCGAGATTGTTCAACGCGGCGACGAAGCGCGGCGCGCGCTGGTCGAGGTCCAACCGGTACAGATACACCGCGTCATAACGCGGGAAGTAATGCTTGTCGTCCTTGAGCACCCGCAGGTGGTAGTACGCGATTTCCGCATCCGTGCCGTACAGGTCGATCGCGTCCACCGCGCCCGCGGCGAGCGCGCGGTACGCGAGGTCGTGGTCCATGCCGCGTGCGGTCATCGGCAAGTGATAGGCCGCCTTCAGCCCGGGCCAGCCGTCGGCGCGGTTCATGAACTCGTTGGAGAACGCGAGCTTGAGATCAGGATGTTGCGCGAGATCGGAGATGCTGCGGATGTGCAGCTTTTCGGCTTCCTTTGCGCGCATGCCGATCGCGTAGGTGTTGTTGAAGCCCAGCGGATCAGTGATGCCGATGCCGAGTGGCTTCAGGCGCGCGCGCAATACATCGATGCCCGCGTTCGGCGGCACGCCGTGCAGCAGTTCGTGGGTAAGCGTGCCGGTGTATTCCGGATAAGCGTCGATGTCGCCGTGCTCGAGCGCGCGCCACAGGATGCGGGTACCGCCAAGCGCCTGCCGGTGCTGCACCTCGACACCGTTTTCGCGTGCGGCGAGGCGCGCAATCTCGCCCAGCACCACCGATTCGGTGAAGTTCTTGGAACCGACCGCCACTTGCGTGTTGCTGGCATGCACGATTGCGGCGCTCTCGGACTGCGCCAGCGCGGCCAGCGGCAGGCACGCGAACAGCAGAGCGAGCCAGAACCTCACGCGCCGCCACCCGGCAGGTTGCGGTGTGCCGCGAGGAATTCGCGTACGAAATCGTCCGCCGGCGTGCGCTGGAAATCTTCGAGGCGGCCGTCCTGGATGATTCGGCCGCGCCGCATCAGGATCAGGTGGTCGCTGAAAAACGCGGCTTCGGCCATGTCGTGGGTCACCATGATGACCGTCTTGCCGAGGCGCGCGAAGATTTCGCGCAATTCATCCTGCAGTCCATGACGTACCAGTGGATCGAGCGCGCCCAGCGGTTCGTCCAGCAACAGGGTGGGCGGGTCCAGCATCAGCGCGCGCATCAGTGCGACGCGCTGGCGCTGGCCGCCGGAGAGTTCGGCGGGGAAACGCGACAACAAGCCTTCGTGCAGGTGGGCGAGGGCGGCAAGCTCGCGTGCGCGTTCCAGCACGTGCGAAGCGTTCCATCCCAAATGTCGCGGCAGCAAGGCCAGATTGCCGAGTACCGTCAGGTGCGGGAACAGACCGCCCTCCTGGATCACGTAGCCGACCCGCCGCCGCACTTCCGGCAACGCGTCGCGCCGCAACGGCTCGCCATCGCAAAGCACATTGCCGCTGACGGGCCATTCCAGGCCGATCAGCAGCCGCAGCAGCGTGGATTTGCCCGAACCGCTGCTGCCGATCAGGACGCTGGTGCGGCCGCGCGTAAACGCGACGCTTGCGGCGTCGAGCGCGCGCACGCCATCGAATGTGCAGGTGACGCCCTGCAGCGCAAACGCGGAATCAGAGTCCTTCGGGGCATGCATCGTCGATGTCGCGCCGCTTGCGGCCGATCACGGCGTAGTAATACAACATGTGGCCTTCGATCGACAAACGGTGTCCGCAACGATCCCTTCCACTGGAAGAGGAAATGAGGG
>JAGWZT010000158.1 GCA_018971925.1 Lysobacteraceae bacterium
GCGCTGGGCCGACGGGAACGATCTGCTGATCAGCGGCCTGCTGGAAAACGGCGGGGCGATGGCGGGGCACGCCGCGGTGGTGGACGCGCGCTACGGCAAGGGCCACGTGCTGCTGTTCGCGAACAATCCGATCTGGCGTGGCGAGACCATCGGCAGCTACCGGATGTTCTTCAACGCCGTGATGGACTGGAATGGGAGGTGACAACATGGAACCACGCCGCTGGCTGCCCTACCGGAACCTGCAAAGCCGGCACCTTGGATTGGCCCTGGCGGCCTCCCGGGTGGTCGCCTGGATCGGGATGTTGCTGATTGCGGCGGGGATCGCCTATGGCATCACGGCGGCGGTGTCGCATGCCGCCCCCGTCGCGCTTGCGCTGGGAACGGTCATCAATCTCGTGGGATTGGGGCTCTCGGCCCTGCTGGCCGCGGGTGCGTTGGCCGCCCTGGTGGGCATCGAGGAGGGCCTGCGGCGCCGCAACGGGGGAGAATGACACTGCCAAGGTAGGCAGGAACATTTTGCAGCCTCCGCACTGGCATTCGGGGGCAAAATTGCTGTACGATCGCGCCGCTGAGTTAGCCAAGCCGTTTGGGGGTGGCTTGTATGGGGCCGGTTGCTGACCGTGTCAACGATCGCATCGCTGTCTTCACTCTCGCTAGTCAGTGCTTCAAGTTGTGCATGCAAGTGCGCTGTTTTTCAACCAATCGAGTAGTAAGGAGTCAGTTATGTCGGAGCGTCAGACCGGCACCGTGAAATGGTTCAACGATGCCAAGGGCTTTGGTTTCATCAGCCGCGAAAATGGTGAAGATGTATTCGTGCATTTCCGCGCGATCACCGGCACCGGCTTCAAGTCCCTGCAGGAAGGCCAGAAGGTCACCTTCAACGTCGTCCAGGGGCCGAAAGGCCTGCAGGCCGACCAGGTGCAGCCCGCCTGAGTCATCGTTGCCAACGCGATACGAAAAACCCCGCAGCGATGCGGGGTTTTTTGTTTGCTGCGATGATGTCCCGCATGTACGCGAGCTTTCGCGAGTTCTATCCGGTTTATCTCGGTGAACACACCGATCGTCGCTGCCGGCGAATGCATTTCATCGGCTCGTGGCTGGTGATCGCGTCCGTCGTGATCGCCATCGCGACGCGGAATCCGTGGTGGCTGATCGGTGCTCCGGTTTGCGGATACGGTTGTGCGTGGATCGGGCATTTCGTGTTCGAGAAGAACAAGCCAGCGACCTTCCGGCACCCGCTCTACAGCTTTACGGGCGATTGGGTGATGTTCGTGCAAGCCTTGCGCGGCAAGATCACGATCTGACGCCGGCGCCCGCTCGGCGGTACGCCAGCGCATGACTTCCGGCAGGTTCGACAACCCGTGGGCGGGCGTCTAGGCTGGCCACGGATGCGGGTGCGATCACAAGCGCCCGCCATTGCATTGACGACGTGGAGGGTGCCGTGATGCATGTTCGCCTGGGGTTGTTTGTCGCATTGCTCGGTTTCGCGCTGTCCGCGCAGGCCATCACCGCGGATCAGTTGATCGCGAAGAGCGTCGCGGCCCGTGGTGGTGCCGACAAGCTTGCCGCGATCAAGACGCTCAAGATGCAGGGGCAGTTGATCTTCGGCGGCAGTTTCAAACTGGCCTACACGCAGTTGCTGAAACGGCCGGACAGGGTTCGCGACGAAGCCAGCCTGCAAGGGTTGACCCAGGTGCAGGCATGGGACGGCCAACGAGGCTGGAGCATCCAGCCGTTCGGCGGACGCCGCGATCCGATCCCGATGTCGGCCGACGAGGCCAAGGCGCTTGCCGAAGAAGCGGATTTCGATGGCGCGCTGGTGGATGCCGCGGCCAAGGGCAATCGGGTGAGCTACGTCGGCCGGGAGGATGTCGAGGGCACCAACGCCTACAAATTGCAGGTCAAGCTCAAGGATGGCAACACGCTGGTGATCTATCTCGACCCCGACGCCTACTTGCCCATCCGCGAGATCGCGCAGCGGACCATCAACGGCGTGCAGCAGGTCACGCAGACGGATTACGGCGACTACGAACAGGTGAACGGGGTGTATTTCCCGTTTGCGATCAGCAGCGGACCCAAGGGGAGCACGCCCGACAACCAGATGCAGATCAGTGTGGCCAAGGCCAAAGCCAACGTGCCGATCGAGGACGCGATCTTTGCGTTCCCGGCGAAAGCGGCGACGAAAGGAGAGAGCAAGCCATGAAACGCTCGACGAGTTTCCTCGCGGCTGCGTCGGTCCTGGCACTTGCCGGTGCGTTCACTGCGAACTTCGCGGTCGCGGCAGACAGCGGGCCGTGGGCGCGCTACGACAGCGGCGCGATTTCCGGACTCGGTGCGCGCAACATCGGCTCGGCCACCATGAGCGGGCGCGTATCCGCGGTGAACGCGGTGCGCGAGAAGAACGGCAAGGTCACGATCTACGTGGGCGCGGCCTCGGGCGGCGTGTGGAAGTCCACCGACAACGGCACCACCTTCAAGCCGGTGTTCGACAAGCAGCCGGTGCAATCGATCGGGGCGATCGCGATCGATCCGAACCACCATGACACGGTGTGGGTCGGCACCGGCGAATCGTGGATGCGCAATTCGGTGTCGGTCGGCAACGGGGTGTACAAGACCACCGACGGAGGCGAGACATGGCAATACATGGGCCTGCCGAATTCCGAACACGTCGCGAAGATCGCGATCGATCCGCGCGATTCGAATACCGTGTATGCCTGCGTGCCGGGCAAGCTGTGGAGTGATTCGCCCGACCGTGGCCTGTACAAGACCACCGACGGAGGCCATTCGTGGTCGCTGGTGTTGAAGGGCGGCAACCTTTCCACCGGCTGTTCGGGCTTGAGCGTGGACCCGAAGGATCCTGGGGTGCTGTTCGCGGCGATGTGGGATTTCCGCCGCAAGGGCTGGACGTTCCGCTCCGGCGGCGAATCACCGACGACGAAATCCGACAGCGGCCTGTTTCGTTCCGTCGATGGCGGCAAGACCTGGACCGAGGTCACGCCTGCCGCGAACAAGGGTTTTCCGCAAAAGCCCTACGGCCGGATCGCGGTGACGATCGCGCCTTCGAACCCGAAGATCGTCTATGCCTTCGTGGAATCGCCGCACTCGGCGCTGTTCCGGTCCGACAACGGCGGCAAGACCTGGTCGCAACGCGACAACAGCCAGAACATGGTGTGGCGACCGTTCTATTTCGCCAACCTGATCGTCGATCCGACCAACCCCGATCGCTTGTTCAAGCCTGATCTCACGCTGATCCAGAGCGCCGACGGCGGCAGGACCTTCAGCGAAGTCGGCGGCGGCGCGCACGGCGACTTCCACGACCTGTGGATCGACCCGAGCGATCCGAAATACGTGGTCGCCGGTGACGACGGCGGCCTGTGGTACTCGCACGACGGCGGCAACAAGTGGTGGAAGGCCGCCAACCTGCCGATCTCGCAGTTCTACCACGTCAGTGTCGACAACGACGATCCGTACCACGTCTATGGCGGCCTGCAGGACAACAGCGACTGGGTCGGCGATTCCGAGTATCCGGGCGGCATCACCAACAGCCGCTGGGAAAACATGTTCGGCGGCGACGGTTTCTGGATGTTCGCGGATCCTTCCGACAGGAATTACCTCTACGCGGAATCACAGGGCGGCTTCGTGGCGCGCATCAACCGCCACACCCACCAGATGCAGTTGATCCAGCCGCAGGCAGGTTACAAGGAAAAGCTCCGCTACAACTGGAACACGCCGATCGCGCTGTCTCCGCACGATCCGAATGCGCTCTACATCGGCGCGCAGTTCCTGTTCAAGTCGGATGACCACGGCAAGACCTGGCAGCGCATTTCGCCGGATCTCACCACCAACAACCCCGACCAGCAGAAACAGGAGGAATCCGGCGGCGTGACCGTGGACAACTCCTACGCGGAAATGCACGACACGATCTTCTCGATCAGCGAATCGCCGAAACAGGCGGGCCTGATCTGGGTCGGCACCGACGATGGCAACCTGCAAGTCACGCGCGACGGCGGCAAGCACTGGGCCAACGTCGTCGAAAACATCCGCGGCCTGCCGAAGGGAGAATGGGTGTCGTGGGTGCAGGCCAGCCCGTTCGACGCCGGAACCGCCTGGGTTGCCTTCGACCGCCACAGCTTCGGCGATGAAAGTCCGTACATCTACAAGACCACGGATTACGGTCGCTCGTGGATCGCGCTGGTGACGCCGGGCGACAACAAGGGCATCCGCGGTTTCGTGCACGTGGTCAAGCCCGACGTCGTCGATCCGGACTTGTTGTTCGCCGGCACCGAGTTCGGCTTGTGGATCTCGCCCGATGGCGGCGGCCATTGGGCGCAATACAAGGGCGGCGACTTCCCCGACGTGCCAGTCCACGACCTGGTGGTGCAGCTGCGCACCAGCGACCTGGTGGTCGCAACACACGGCCGCGGCATCTGGATCATCGACGACATCACGCCGCTGCGACACCTGACGCCCGAGCTTTTGAACGCTGACACGACGTTCCTGCCGGCCCGCCCGGTGGTGCAGCGGATCGAGGGATTCGGCGGTTGGTCCGAAGGCGACGCATCGTTCTCGGGGCCGAACCCGCCGAACGGCGCGGTGATCACGTACTACCAGAAGAGCCGACACCTGTTCGGCAAGTTGAAGCTCGAGATCCGCGACAGCGACGGCAAGCTGATCGATACGCTGCCGGGCAACGTGCGCCGCGGCATTGCGCGGGTGACCTGGAACATGCACGTTGCGCCGCCGCGCGTGCCGCCGGCTGCGGCGGTCGCCGGCAACTCCGCACAGGGGCCGCGCGTGGTGCCCGGCGTGTATACGGTCAAACTGGTCAGCGGCGACAAGAGTTATGAGCGGAAGCTGGACATCGGCCTCGACCCGCGTGATCCATTCACGCTGGCCGATCGCAAGGCACAATTCGCGGCGGCGATGAAGGTCAGCGACTTGTTCGGGCACATGACCGACCTCGACTACCGGATCGTCGCCGTGCGCAATGGTGCCCAGCAACGCGCGGAGCAGGCCAAATCGGATTCTGCCCTGCAAAAACAGTTGCAGGTGCTCGCCTACAAGGCCGATGCAATCCGCAAGCAGATCGTCGCGACCAAGGAAGGCGGCGCCATCACCGGCGAGGAGCGCCTGCGCGAATATCTCGACGACGTGTACGGCGCGATCAATGGCTACGAGGGCGCACCGACCGATTACCAGCTCGCCCGCGTGGACGTGATCGCGCGTGAGCTCGGCGATACCGAGAAGGCTTTCGACGCGCTGCGCACTGGCGATCTTGTGAAGGCCAACGACGCGCTGAAAGCCAAGGGCATGCAGGCCATCATCGTTCCGGACAAGGCCCCGGCCGATGCCGGCGGCATGCAGGGTGGCGGCATGCTGCGTGACCGCGACGCGTTCTTCGAACGCGACTGAAGCGGGGCAGAAACGGTAAACCGAGTGGGCGCCAAGGTGCCCATCCGCGTTCCAAAATGCACGGTGCACGAAGTCGAGCGGACGCCCAACTATCATTGGCGTGATGAGTGACCCACGATT
>JAGWZT010000159.1 GCA_018971925.1 Lysobacteraceae bacterium
CGGCGCCACGCGCAGCAGGCGTGGATCGCCCATCTTCAGGATTTCGCGAATCATGCAGACGTTTCCGATGGCATCAATGTCGTGCGGCGCGACGCAGCCATAGCAGTGGTGCGGTCGCAATGAAGTGCGACGCGATGCCGCACGCGACCAGCACGCGCGTCGCCGGCTTGCGCGCGGCCGGATCGAATTTCCGGAACCAGCGCCACATGCCCCGATGCTTATGGTAGCTCACGAACACCGGGCGGTGCGCGCTGGAGCCGCCCTTGCCGTGACGCACGCGCACGTTGCCCGCGAGCCACACCGTATGGCCCGCGTCGCGCACGCGTCGGCACAGGTCCAGATCCTCGCAATGCAGAAAGTAACCTTCGTCAAAGCCATTCAAGCGTTCGAAAGATGCGCGCGACAGCAGCAGCAACGCGCCCGACACGTTTTCGACTTCGACCGGCTCTTCCGGAATCGATCCCGGCACATCGACGCCTTCGTAGCGCGCATTCTCCGTCTCCCGCTGCGCGCGGCCGGTCATCGCATTGAGTGAGCGGCGCAGCAGCGGATCGCGCCGGCGCGAAGCCGGGTCCGGCGTGCCATCCGCATCGCACACCACCGCGCCGATCACGCCCGCGTCGGGATGCGCGTGCAGCACCTCAAGCATGCGCGCCAAAGTGTCCTTTCCCAGCAAGCAATCGGGGTTCAGCACCAGCAACGTGTCACCCCGTGCTTGCCGCGCGCCGATGTTTACTGCCGGGCCGAAGCCGAGATTTGCGTGGTTGTAGATCACGCGCACGCGCTCGTCGTGCCCGTACGCGCGCGCCAGCGCCTGCGGTACCCCGTCACGCGACGCGTTGTCAACGACGATCAATTCCATCGGCACGCTGGATGCCAGCGCGCGCGCCACGCACTCGCGCAACGGTGAACCGCTGTCGGAGGCGACGATGAGGATGGACGTCAGCGTTGCGGGCATCCGCGCAGTCTAGCGGTCTGCACATCGCGGCGGCGGCGGTCAGGATCGACTGCCACCATCCGCCAATGCAGTTTTCAGGACGAACCGCGTGTCCCTGACAAACAGCCCACCACTCGCGATCGCGTCTCCGCTGGTGCGGGGTGCGCCCGAAGTATTCTCTTGATCCCAGGGAATATCCTGTACAGGCCCTGGAAAATACGCGTTCCATTGGCCGTAACGAGCGGCGGGTGCGGAACAACAGGGGCCAAGTGTGTAATTGACCGGTACCTGCACCACCCAGTGATCCTTTGTGGCATTCGGGTCCGTAGTTGGAACGCTGAATTGCCATTTGCTCGCCGCACGCAATGCGGCATTCGCAAGTACCTTCCGGTACTGCGCCGGCGAGTCGGTCCTGCTGTACAGGTTGACCTGCCGCACGGCGGCTTGCGAGACATGTCCGTCCCGGCCGATCTGAAGAACCAGGAATACTTCGCCGCCGACATCAGCCTGCAATGCGCCTATTGGATAGTCCGGCGGCTGTCGATGTACATAGCGGATGGCCGTTCCGGCGGGACACTCGCCGGGCAGGTTGCTCTTGGGCCGTGCGTCGCACCCGAACGCGGCGCCGGCGACGCGGATCGTGGCGTGCTGCGCGTCGACCATGTCCGCAACGATTCGCAGCGACATGCCGGCCTCGGCCGTCACGGCCTTGCCGTCGGCCATGATCGGAACGAACTGCCAACCCGGCACCGTCGTCTGGATGATCTGGCGTACGGAAAGCGGCAGCTTGTCCAAACCCTGCACGGCGTAACTTTGCACACCGCCCTGTGGATTGACAGTGATCGTGCCGGTGACCAGCATGCTTCCCTCGACGTGCGGCTCTGCTGCCAAGCCGAGCGCCGGAATGAACAGGCTCAACAACAAGCAGGCCACACGTTTCATTGCCGCTCCTCTTGCCGAACAACGCCGTTATGCCACGGGTCACCGCTGCACAACCTGCATGCCGCCGATATGCAGGCCGTCCGCGATCGCCGTGCGCAGGCGCTCGGCGGCGTCGCGGCTGACGACCGGACCGGCCCGGACACGCCAGGTCGTACCGGTGGCCATCTGCGCGCTTTCGACGTAGCTCGCGAAGCCAAGCTGCTGCAGCCTGCCGCGCAGGGCCTGTGCGCTGGCATCGCTGGCGAAGAAGGCAACCTGCACCGCCCAACCGCCAGACGGCGAGGCTGCAGGTGCATCATTCGCGGGCAAGGTTTCCGCGGGCGTCGCGGCGGAAGCGCCCGCGTCATCTCCACCAACCGGCGCACTGCTGGTGCTGCTCGCCGGCAGGATCGGTTTCAGCGACTCGAATTGCGTCTGGTACTCGTCGGTGATGCGGCGCGCGTCCTCGGGATTGCGGATGACGCGCGGTGTGATCAGCACGATCAGTTCCGTGCGCGCCCGGTTGCGATCGGTGGTGCCGAACAGGCGCCCCAGCACCGGAATGCGGTTGAGGAACGGCACGCCGTTGTCCTGGATCGTGTCGGTCTGCTGGATCAACCCGCCCAGCAACACCGTCTGCCCGCTCTGCACCGCGACCTCGGTGCTGAGCGCGCGGTTGGTGATGGTGTAGTTGCCGTACTGGTCCTTGGTGGTCGGCTTGCTGACAACCTGCTGGATGTCCATGTACACCAGCCCACCGGGGCTGACGCGCGGGACCACGTCGAGCAGCACGCCGGTGTCGATGTAGTTCACCGCGGTCGCGTTGACCGAACCGGTGGTACCGCCGCTGCCAAGGCCCGGGATGATCGCGGTCTGCACGACGGGGATCTTCTCGCCCACTTTGAAGGTGGTTTCCTGATTGTTGAGCACCACCGTGGATGGCGCCGACAACACCTTGGCGTCGCCGCTGCTCTCCATCGCACTGATCGCGAATTGCAGCTTGTTGCCCGCGAACGAATAGAACAGCGCATCGCTGGCCGGGTTGTACTGCACGCCGCCCAGACCCACAGCGCCCTGATGACGGTGGTAGGACTCGTTGGTGTTGGGCGGCGAACCGGGCTGCGTGCCGATCAGGCCGCCGAGGTAATACTGCACGCCGAACTGGAACTCGCCGGTCAGGTTGACTTCCAGCACGCGGGTCTCGATCTGCACCTGCAGCGGCTTCTCGTCGAGGCGCTCGATCACCGGCAGCAGCTTCTGCCACGCGCTCGGCGTCGCACGGATCAGCAACTGGTTGTTCTCGTTGACCGCCGCGATGCGCACGCCTTCGCTGGTGGTGAACGCGACATTGCCTTGCCCCGCCTGCTGCTGGCGGCGGTTCTGGGTTGCACCCGAGACCACTCCGGAGTCGCCACCGCTGCCGAACTCGTCGCTGGTACCGGCTCCCATGCCACCCGAGAAATTATTATTGTCCGACGAGAAGTTGCCGAAGCCCTGCTGCGCGCCCAGGCTTCCGGGCGAGGACTGCTCCAGTGGCGAGAAACCCGGCGCCACCGCGCCCGCGGGTGTCTGCTGGTTGCCGGTGGGATTGCCGAACAACTCGTTGAGGTGCTTGGCGAGGTCGGACGCCTTCACGTTGATCACGTTGTACACGTACAACCCCGACGCGTTGCCGGCGCCGTTGTCGATGGTGGTGACCAGCCGACGCACCTCGTCGATGTAGGAAGGCTGCGACGTGATCACCACCAGCGAGTTGCTTTGCTTGAGCGGAATCAGCCGCACCATGCTGGAGATGTTTCCCGGCAGCGGTGCGCTCGACACCTGCGCGCCCCCGATATTCGTGGTCGCGGGTGGGGCAGCGCTGCCCTGTTCGCTGAACAGGCTCTGGAGCTGACCGACCAGGTCGTCCGCCCGCACGTGCTCCAGCGGAATCACCGCGACCGACATTCCGCGCAGCCAATCCACGTCGAAAGTGCGCACGATGCGCTGGTAATTGACCAGCTCATCGGGCGTGCCGCCCATCACCAGAATGTTTCGCAGCGGATCGACCAGCAGGAACGCCTTGGGGTCGGCGAACGGCTTCAGCAGCTTCTGCATCGCCTCGGCTGACACGTAATGCAGCGGAAACAGTCGCGCCGCGTAACCGGCACCCGGCGACACGGCGCCAAGTCCTGGCACCAGGTTGCCGGGCGCGGCCTGCTCGACCGGCACCACGAGGTAGCGGCCGTTCTGGTGCACCAACGCGTTGCCGGTCCACGACAACAACATCTGCAGGATCGGCAGCACCTCGGCTTCCGTCACCGGCTGCGAGGTGGCGAACGTGACCGTACCCTTGACGTCCGGCGCGATCGAATAATTGGCGTGCAGCACGTCGCCGAGGATCGCCTTGACCGCGGCCTGCACCGGCTGGTTGTCGAAGTTGAAGGTGATGGTGCCGCCCGCGTTGGCGACGCCGCCGGCCTTGCCGTGCGCGGCGGCCGGATTGATGAACACGCCGGTGCCGTACTGCTGCTCCGGCGCATTCGCGGTCGAGAGCGGCTGGGTTTGTTGCCCGGTGCCGACATTCAGCGGCTCGGGCACCGGCTTGTGGGTGCCGGCGATCGCCTCCCGCTGCAGGCTGTAGTCATCGTTCGGCCGGATCTGGGGGGTGCAACCCGCCAGCACCGCGACGGCGCAGATGACCCCAAGCGTGGCTAACTTCTTGTACACGTCGCGCTCTCCAGACCCATCCACTGCACGGAGCCGGTCAACCGGACCCCTCAACCGCCGCCATCGTTCTGTCGGGCTGCACGACGCCTTGCGGCTTCAATTCGCGCCTTGAGCTCCCTCGCGCGCGCCTCGGTCGAGGACTGTCCTCCGGTCCCGGACATAGGCACCCGCTGCCCCGAATCGCTCTGTGCTTGGCGCGAGACCATAGCAGATGCGCCCTGCCCCGCGCTCTGCTGGGGCTGCGCGCCGTCCTGCGCCGGCGCGCTCGTGTCGGGCGAGGGGCCCGGAATCAGTTGCAGGTTCACGCGCGAGCCCGAGGACTCCACCACCGCGCTGCGCGGGTGCAATTCGACCAGCGCCGGGCCGCCCCTGGATGGCTGGCCCTCGATGATGCGGTAATCCTTGTTGTTGGTCTTGTCGTGCAGGATCGCCATCTTCAGGTCCGGCAGCATGATCACGCCGGTCAACTGCAGGTCGCCGGTCGCCTCGTCGCCACTGCCGGCTGCGGCTTCGGGCGTGCGCGAGGGGTTGAACAGCGGGCGCTGCCAGACCGCGGCGTACTGGTCCAGCGGAGGCACCGCGGGCGCCGGCAGGTTGGTTCCGAGCGGCGGCAATCTCGGCGGTGCGGCTTTTCCGTGCCAGCGCGCGCCGCGCCCGAGGCCCAGCCACAGGGCGATCAGGACCAGCAGCAGTACCGCGGCCATGATGCCCAGCGACGGCGTGAGGCGGCGGCGGTCGGCGGCGTTCATGGCGGTGACCCCGACGGACGCAGGTAACCCGACAGCGAAAGCTGGGCCTGCATGCGCCCGGTGGGTGAACGCGCAACGGTCAGGTTGTCCACGAACAAGTACGGCAGGCCGCGATCGAAATCGTGC
>JAGWZT010000160.1 GCA_018971925.1 Lysobacteraceae bacterium
CCTCCAACTCGTCGAAATAAACCACTGCGCGGGGATCGAAAGGCAAATCGACCGTGGTTGCCTCGCGCGGCGCTGCCACGCCATGCTCGACCGGCAAGGACGCCGCAAGCCATGCCTGCCACCCGCCATCCAGCACGCACGCATCGATGCCGGCGATCCGCAGCATCCACCACAGCCGTGACGCCGCGAGCGCACCACCGGCGTCATCGTACGCAACCACCCACTGCCCTTTCCGCCAGCCCCAGCGCGACAAGGTGCGAGCGAACGCCGGCACGTCCGGCAAGGGATGCCGGCCCAGCCCCTTTTTCGACAGATCGGAAAGGTCATGGTCGAGGCTGGCGTACACCGCGTCCGGAATGTGCGCTTCAAGAAAATCGCGCTCGCCTTTCGCAGGGCGCGCGAGTGCGAACCGGCAATCGACGACCAGCACGGATTCCGGCGTCAGCGCCGCCAGTGTTTTTGCATCGATCAATACATCGTTTGCCTTCATTTCATCACACCCATTCGCTGCATCAGGTTGACCAGCATCGCCGCCGTCGCGCCCCAGATGCGCGGCTCGACACCCACGTACTCATACACCTGCCGCGACGCGCCGCGTGCGCGGAATTCGAATTGACGCAGGTTGGCCGGGTCGAGCAAAAAAGCGAGCGGCACTTCGAATATTTTCGTCACTTCATCCGGTTGCGCTACCAGCACGGCGTCGCTTGCCAGCCGTGCCACCACAGGCGTCACGCAGAAACCGCTGACCGTCTCAAGGCGGTCGATGAATCCGAGCGGTTCGACGGCATCCGGGGCCAGCGCGATTTCCTCGCGGCTTTCCCGCAAAGCTGTTTCGATCGCACCCGAGTCGCCGTGGTCGGTACGGCCGCCGGGAAAACTTACCTGGCCTGCGTGATGCGCGAGGTCCCCGCGGCGAAGCGTGAATACCATGCGCGGTTCCGGCAGGTCGCGGATCGCCATCAGCACCGCGGCATCCGCGCGCGGTCCACCGCCGATCAAGTCGAGCAGGTGACCATGGTTCCACGCGGGCGGCACGGGCGGCTTTTCCAGGGGAAGCAACGCACGCGTGATGGCATCAAACCAGCCCGTCATGGCCGTGGCGGCGGACGCAATGGCCGTTGCTCGCGCATCCAGCGCCTGCGGTCGTCGTTGCTCATTGTGCCCCAGCGCGCGATCTCGGCCAGCGTCCGGCGGCAACCGATGCACAAACCGTCCGCGTCCATGCGGCATATGCCGACGCACGGGCTCACCGGTGTTTCGTCGAGGCTGACGGGTTCGATCCGCATCCGCCAAGCGTAATGCAACGCGCGTGAACCGAACGCAGGCGTTTGCACGGCGCAGGCAAGCGCGCAATGAAACCTATGGCTTCACGCCGAGCAAGCGAATATCAAACACCAGCGCCTCGTTGGGCCCGATGCGCGGCAGGTCGCCGCGGATGCCGTAGGCCTGGTCGGGCGGCACGAACACCTGCCAATGGTCGCCCACGTGCATGCGTCCGATGACGTCGCGCCAACCGGGGATCATGAACTTGACCGGGTACACGGCCGGCTTGCCACTGTCCGCGGTATCCGCGAATACGGTGCCGTCGAGGAACTGGCCGCGGAATTGCAGCGTCACTTCGCTGTCGATCGTCGGGCTCTTGTCACCACTGCCGCCATCAATCACCTTGTACTGCACGCCGGAGGGCAGCGTGGTCACGCCCTGCTTCTTGCCGTTCTCCGCGAAGAACGCGCGTGCCTTCTGCAGGTTGGTGGCGGCCAGCTTCTGGTAGGCCGCGCGCGCGTCGGCGACCATCCTGGCTTCCATCGCCTGCAACACGCGCTGCATGGTCTGCGGCGGATACTCGGGCTTCTTGCGCGAGTAGCCATCCTGCACGCCGCGCAACACCGTCGCGACATCGACGTCGGGCTGGCGCTGTTGCAGGTCCCGGCCCGCCGCGTAACCAAGCGCATAGGAAAGTTCGGCGCGATCCGCGACGGGCGCGGCCGAGGCTTTCGGGGGCTGCGCCAGCAACACGCCGGAGGGCAACAGCACGCCCGCCGCGAGCACCAGCACGATGACGATCCTGCTCATGTCGGTTCCGAATCCCGCTGTCTGCAATGTGTACCAAGGCGCTTCATTGCGCCGCACGGCATCGCCAAGTTTGAACGCCCGGGGGTGAAAAGGTTCCCTGATTTCAAGCGCTTTCACGGTACTTGAGCTCGCCCGCCGCCACCCGCAGGACCAACCGGTTTTCCGGTGGGGCCAGCGGACAGGTCGCATAGGGCGTGAACGCGCACGGCGGGTTGTAGGCCTTGTTGAAGTCCAGCACGATCTTGCCGTCGCGCGGCATGTCAGCGTACAGGAACCGGGCAGCGCCGTAGGTTTCCTTGCCGGACGTGGCGTCGGCGAAGATCAGGAACAGTTGCGTGTCGCCGGGCACCTCGATCACCGGATACAACTCGAACCGCCGGCCTTCCCGTTCGAACACCGCCTTGCCCGGCGCCGGATAATTTTCGATGGTGCCGATCACGGTGCCGGTCGCCAACTGGAATGGCGGGTCGAGCGGCTGCCAATCGGCGACGATCCGCCACGCCGGATCGATGGGGAAACGATCGACGCCGTCGAATTGCGTGCGCGTCTTCGCCTCGCTGTCGCGCACCCGCAGACCCTTGCGGCCACCGCGATCGACGGCAATGAAATTGACGCTGCCGAAGGCAACGATGGTCGGTGCGGTGTGGCTGTCGTCGATCAATCCCGCGCGAGTTGCTGCGGGCTCGCCGTCGATGGTTGCGTCAGAGGCCCTGTCGAGCGAAATCGAAAGCGCCCCGTCCTCGGCCCACTCGATCGTGCCGAGGTGCGCCGGCGCCTTGGCCAGCACGATGTCGTTGTCATCGGCGCCGCCGATCGTGTTCGCACCCGGCTTCAGCCAGTCGAGGCCGACCAGGCTCAACCATCCATCCGGCGCGGTCAGGCGGGCAACGCGCGCGGCGTGCCAGCGTTCGATTTCCCGCGTGTACGTGTTGTCGATATTCATCGCCGCGCTACCTTCCGCGCAAGAAAAGTTTGTCGAGCTCGGCGATGGACAATTGCGTCCACGTCGGCCGGCCATGATTGCACTGGCCAGAGCGCTCGGTCGCTTCCATTTCGCGCAGCAGCGCATTCATTTCCGGGATGGTCAGGCGCCGATGCGCGCGCACCGAACCATGGCAGGCCATGGTGGACAGCAATTCGTTCTGCAATTCCTCGAGCCTGCGCGAATTGCCGTGCTCGGCGAGTTCGCCCAGCACGTCGCGCGCCAGCTGCGCCGCGTCGGCACCATCCAGCATGGCGGGAATGCGGCGCACGGTGACCTGGCGCGGGCCGCTACGGTCGAGTTCCAGCCCGTAACCCGCCAGCGTTTCGGCGTACTCCTCGGCCGCCGCCGCCTCGCGCTCGCTGACGGCAACCGCTTCGGGCACCAGCAAGTGCTGCGCGCGCACTTGGTGGCTGTCGCGCGCGGCCTTCAGCTTCTCGTAAGTGACGCGCTCGTGCGCGGCGTGCATGTCGACCAGCACGAGTCCGTACTCGTTCTCGGCGAGGATGTAAATCCCCGCGAGCTGTGCCAGCGCATAGCCAAGCGGCGGTGCTTCGCCTGATTCCGTATCCGGCAGCGGTGCGGCTGGAACCGAATCCGCCATCCGGGTATCCAGCAATGCGGCATAGGCATCGACTGGCGCTTCGCGCACGCCGAGACCGAACTGGCGGGGTGGAAAGGGGTCAGGCTCATTTTCCATCCTCCGATACGGCGCGGCACCAACCATCACAGGGGGAAATGAACCTGACCCCGTTTCACCCGCGCGCGTGCCCGCCACCGCGTCGCGCAGCGCATGGAACATGAAATCGTGGATCAGGCGCGCATCGCGGAAGCGCACCTCGCGCTTGGCCGGATGCACGTTGACGTCCACCGCGGCGGGGTCGAGTTCCAGGAACAGCACGAAGGCCGGATGGCGGCCGTGGTAAAGCACGTCTTCGTAGGCCTGACGCACCGCGTGCGCGACGCTCTTGTCGCGCACCAGCCGCCCGTTGACATGGAAATATTGTTGATCGGCTTGTGCGCGCGACGCCGTGGGCAAGCCGATCCAGCCCGACAGTCGCAACCCCGCCGCTGCGTGCTCGATGCGCAGGCAATTCCGCGCGAAGGCGTCGCCCAACAAATCGCCCGCGCGCTGCAGCTGCGCGGATTCGTCGGCTGCAGGTTTCAGCATGCGCACCGGTTTGCCGTTGTGGAGCAACCGGAATTCGACATCGGGACGCGCCAGCGCCAGCGAACGCACCAGTTCGTCGATGTGCCCGAACTCGGTGCGCTCGGCGCGCAGGAATTTGCGCCGCGCGGGCACCGCGTGAAACAGGTCGCGGACCTCGACGGTGGTGCCTGCCGGCTGCGCCGCAGGCCGCGGCGTTTGCGCACCCTGCGCTTCGATGCGGGTGCCGTGATCGTCACCCGCACGCCGCGACGTGATCGCCATCCGCGATACCGACGCGATCGAGGCCAGCGCCTCGCCGCGAAAACCCATGCTGGCAACGCGCGTCAGGTCGTCGAAACTCGCGATCTTGCTGGTCGCGTGCGGTGCCAGCGCCAGCGGCAACTCATCCGCCGCGATCCCCGCGCCATCGTCGCGCACCCGGATCAGGCGCATGCCGCCCTGTTCGATTTCGATGTCAATGCGATGCGCACTGGCATCGAGGCTGTTCTCGGCCAGCTCCTTCACCACCGAAGCCGGACGCTCGATCACCTCGCCGGCCGCGATCTGGTTGACCAGTTCAGGGGAAAGCGGGCGGATGGAAGGCATCGCGTGCAGCATAGCCGAGGGAGATTGTCGAAGACGCCTCGATCAGGCTGAACCTCCGGAAACAATCTTGTAGCACGGCACGTACTTGCTCCCCGGCAGCTTCATGCGCTGCTGCGACACGAAACCCTGCAACAGTGTGTCGAGCGCGCGCATGTATTCCGGATCACCATGGATTTCGTAAGGGCCATTTTTTTCGATTTGCCCGATCCCCTCTTCCTTGACGTTGCCCGCGACGATGCCCGAAAACGCGCGGCGCATGTCCGCGGCAAGCTCGTGCGGCGGCCGGCCGCGATGCAGGTCCAGTGCCGCCATCGCCGCATGGTCAGGCTGGAACGGTCGCTGGAACTGCAGGTCGATGTTCAATTCCCAGTTGAAGAAGAACGCATCGTGCTGTTCGACCCGGTGGTCGCGCACCACTTCGATGCCTTGCTGGATCGCGTGCGCCACCGCAACCGGATCCTCGACGATGATCTGGTAGCGCTTCGCGGCGGCCTCACCCAGCACCAGGCGCAGGAACCTGTCGATCTGCTCGAAATACTGCACGGCGGCCCTGGGCCCGGTGAACACCAGCGGAAACGGCACGTTCGCGTTGACCGGATCCAACAGGATGCCGAGCAGGTACAGGATT
>JAGWZT010000161.1 GCA_018971925.1 Lysobacteraceae bacterium
CGCTTCCTGCAATACGCCGCTGTCGGCATTCTGCTGCCGCGCGAGGTGTTGTTCGAAACCTCGGACGACGGCGAACACTGGACGATCGCCGAAGCCGTCGCGCTCGGCGTCGATCCCGGCGACACGCGGCCGCAAATCCGCGACGTGAAGTTCTCGCCGGCCAGCCCGATCGCCGCACGTCATGTACGTGTCGTGGCAACACCATACCAGCCACCCGGCGGCGGTAGCCGCGGCTGGATCTTTTCCGATGAAATCATCGTGCGGTGAACCGCTGCGGCGCGGGTTGGCCGGAATTGCGCATGACCTCGTCCACGCATTCGATCCAGTGCTTCACGGGGGTGTCGGTGCCAGCCTGCAGGTGACCGATGCAGCCGATGTTGGCGGAAACGATCGTATCGGGTCGGGTCGCCTCGATCGCCGCGAGTTTGCGCGCGCGCAAGGCTCTCGAGAGATCGGGCTGGGTGATCGAATAGCTTCCGGCGGAACCGCAGCAAAGGTGTGAATCGGCGAAGGGTTGAAGCTCGAATCCGAGCCCCTGCAGCAAACGTTCGGTCGTACCGCGCAAGCCTTGCCAGTGCTGCAGCGTGCAGGGCACCTGGAACGCGGCGCGTCCCGGCGCACGGCGCATCCGTGCGCGCAACACGTCCGTCATCGGTGCAAGGAACTCGGCGATGTCCCTGATGCGAGGCACCAACCGCCCGGCGCGCTCCGCATAGTCGGGATCGTGGCGCAAATGTCGAGCATAGTCCTTGATGAAACCCCCGCAGCCAGTGGCATTGATGACGACGGCTTCGGCCTCGCCCGACTCCAGCAGCGGCAACCATGCGTCCACGTTGGCGCGCATTTGCCTGCGCGCCGCGTCTTGAGCGTCCAAGTGGAAATTGATCGCGCCACAGCATCCGGAACCGCCTACGACACGCGCGCCGACGCCGACGGCATCCAGCACACGGCGAGTCGCCGCATCGATCGAGGGCATCATCGCCGGCTGCACGCAATTGGCCAGCAACAGCACCTGGCGCGCATGGCGCTCGGGGTGCGCGGGCAATGTCCCGGCCGCGCGGGGCCGCGTGATCTTCGATTGCAGCGCCGGTGGCAGCAGGGGCCGCGCACGTCGGCCGATCCGGTACAGCACCCCGAACCAGTGCGAACCCATCAGGCGACGCAGGCCGGCGCGCAGCATGCGCTCGCGCAAAGACCGTCGCGTGCGCTCAACGACCACCCTGCGGCCCGCATCTAGCAACTTGCCGTACTCGACCCCGGACGGGCACGTCGTCTCGCAATTCAGGCAGGTGAGGCAGCGATCAAGATGCCGCTGCGTCTCGCGGCTGGGCGCTATGCCTTCGAACACCGCTTTCATCTGGTAGATGCGGCCGCGCGGGCTGTCGAGTTCGTCGCCCAGTATCTGGAATGTCGGACAGGTGGCGAGGCAGAAACCGCAATGGGTGCAGCGGCCCAGAATCCCGGCTATTTCGGGACCATCTGCGGTGTTTTGCGCCCAGTCTGCAAGCTTGGTTTGCACGGCGCGGACCTCAGAATTCGGGATACAGGCGGCGGGGATTGAACAGGCCCCCGGGATCCAATTGCTGCTTGAGTCTGCGCTGGACCCGCATCACCGCAGGCGCGAGCGGATGAAATGCAGGCGATGCGGCGAGCGCGCCGTCGCGGTGATACAGGCTCGCCCAGCCACCCAGCTCGCGGACCTTGGCGCGCAGGGCGGCCGGATCGTGCGTGCCGCCGAGCCAGCGCAGGCAGCCTTGCCACTCGTGCAGTTCGCGCCCGCTCCCGAGCGGCGGCGCCCCGGGCGGAAGCATCACCCGCCACAGCGGTCGCTGCCGGAAAAAACCGTGGGCCTGGTCACGCAGACTGAGCCAGAACGCGTCGGCCTTTTCCGGCTCAAGCAACTCGCCACCGATTTCCGCCGCACCGGCGTGTACCGCGGATTCGTTGCCGGACAGACGCACGTTCAGGCGCCCGCCGGAGCCGTCCGGCAACCATGCCGTCGCCGACACGGGCATCGGCCGACTGCGCCAGCGGGTGCAGCTGCGCAACGCCTCGGCTTCATCCAGTGCCAGTGCCAGCGTGATTTCACTTCGTGGTCTGGGCACGACCTTGAGCGAGACCTCGACGAGCGGCCCCAGCACCCCCATGGACCCGACAAGCAACCGCGAAACGTCATAGCCTGCCACGTTCTTCATCACCTCTCCGCCGAAGCGCATCACCTCACCGTCGGCACGCATGAGGCGCGTGCCCAGGATGTAATCGGACACCGGCCCCGCAGCCATGCGGCGCGGGCCGGCAAGCGCGGTCGCCATGCAGCCGCCGAGCGTATCGCCGGGGCCAAAACGCGGTGGTTCGAACGCCAGCATCTGGCCCGCCCCATCCAACACCGCTTCGACCTCAGCCAGCGGTGTGCCTGCGCGCGCGGTCAGTACCAGTTCGGCGGGTTCGTAGTCGACGATGCCGCGATACGTGGACATGTCGAGCCATGCGCAGGAATCATCCTCGGGCAATGGGTCGCCATAGAACAGGCGCGTGCCCCCACCGCGTATCACGAGGCGGTGCCCTGCCGCCCGCGCGGCGGCGACCTGTTCGCTCAATCCAGAAAGCACGGACTCCACGCGGGCGCCTAGAATCTCGGGATGTTCGGGAAGGACAGTTCGCCGCGATGGACATGCATCCTGCCGTACTCGGCGCAGCGCGCCAGGGTCGGGATCACTTTCAGCGGATTGAGCAATCCATACGGATCGAATGCGCGCTTGGCCGCCGCAAACGCATCGAGTTCCGCGCGCGAAAACTGGAAGCACATTTGGTCGACCTTCTCGATACCGACTCCGTGCTCGCCGGTAATGGTGCCGCCGACCTCGACACACAGCTCAAGGACCGCGGCGCCGAAAGCCCGTGCGCGTTCGACTTCATCAGGTTCGTTCGCATCGAACAGGATCAGGGGGTGCAGATTGCCGTCCCCAGCATGGAAAACATTGGAACAGGCGAGGCCGTGGGTCTTTTCCATGTCGGCGATCGCACCCAGCACGCGCGCGAGATGGCGGCGTGGGATGGTCCCGTCCATGCAGTAATAATCCGGTGAAATGCGGCCCGCCGCCGCAAAGGCATTCTTGCGCCCCGCCCAGAAGCGCAGGCGTTCCTCTTCGCTGGCGGATACCTGCACGCGGATCGCGCCTGCGGCGGCCATGATGGCGGCGACCCGCGACGTTTCCCCGGCAACCTCCTCCGCCGTGCCATCGGACTCGCACAGCAGGATCGCCGCGGCATCCAGATCGTAACCCGCATGCACGAATGGCTCGACCAGGCGCACGGCGCGCTGGTCCATGAGTTCCAGCCCTGCGGGAATGACGCCTGCGGCAATGACGCGGGTCACCGCCTCGCCCGCTTGCTCCACGCTGGCAAAGCTGGCCATGATTACGCGCGCAAGTTCGGGGCGCGGCAGCAGCTTCACGGTGACCGCGGTAACCATGCCAAGCATGCCCTCCGAACCCACGAAAAACGGCAACAGGTTCAGCCCCGGCGCGTCCGGCGCTTCGCCACCCAACTCGAGGACCTCGCCTTCGATGGTGACGATACGCAACCCCAGCACGTTATGGACAGTCAGGCCATACTTGAGGCAGTGCACGCCGCCCGCATTCTCGGCAACGTTGCCGCCGATGGAACAGGCGATCTGGCTGGAAGGATCGGGCGCGTAGTAGAGGCCGTGCGGCGCCGCGGCCTCCGAAATCGCGAGGTTGCGCACGCCGGGTTGCACGATCGCGATTGCCCTTTCAGGATCAAGCCCGAGGATCCGGTTGAACTTGGCCATCCCGATCACCACGCCTTGCGGATGCGGGGTCGCGCCGCCCGACAGCGAAGTCCCCGCCCCGCGCGGCACTATCGGTACGTGGTGCGCACGGCAGGCATTGAGCACCGCGATCAATTGCGGCTCGTCTTCAGGCAAGACCACCACCGGCGGCAGTTCGCGGAACAACGGCAAGCCGTCGCATTCGTAGGCACGCGTCTGGTCTTCGCATGCAAGGATGCACTCGGCAGGCAGCGCGCCGCGGATGCTTGCCAGGAACCCTGCAAGGTCCGGCGCAGGGAACGTTGCTACCGCATTTGCCGTGGCCGGGGTCAAGCGCAGATCTTCCGTCGATCTTCCAGGGAGTCGTACAAGCCTACCCGATGCGATCGATCGCCCGCGCCAGCGCGTCGACCGTACGATCGACATTGTGGAGTTTGTCGAGCCCGAACAGGCCGATGCGGAAAGTCTTAAAGCCCGAGGGCTCGTCGCAAACCAGCGGCACCCCGGCCGCCACCTGCAGCCCGGCGTCGGCGAACTTGCGGCCGGATCGGATGTCATCGTCCGTGGTGTAGCTGACCACCACGCTCGGTGCCTCGAAACCGGTCGCCGCGACACCCTTGAAACCACGTTCGCGTAGCAGCGCGCGTACGGCATCCCCAAGCCGCTGCTGTGCGCGCCGGACCCGATCAAAGCCGTACGCCTCGGTTTCGCGCATCGCATTGCCGAGGATCTTCAGGCAATCGGTCGGCATGGTCGCGTAATAGGCGTGCGCACCTTTTTCGTAGGCTTCCATCACGCGCAGCCATTCGCGCAGGTCACAGGCAAAACTGGTGCTCCGGGCAGCCTCGACATGTGCGCGGGCTTCTGCACCCAGCATCACCAGACCGCAGCAGGCCGACGCCGACCAGCCCTTCTGCGGTGCCGAGAGCAACACGTCGACATGCACGTCGCGCATGTCCACCCAGATCGCGCCCGAAGCGATGCAATCCAGCACCATCAGGCCACCCACCGCATGTACGGCATCGGCAATGCTGCGAACGTAATCGTCGGGCAGCATGATGCCGGACGCCGTTTCCACATGGGCCGCGAAAACCACCTCGGGACGGTATTCGTGGATGGTCGCTACGACCTCTGCGACGGCGGGCGGCGCGAAGGCCGGATTCTCGCCGGGTTCCGTCGCGCTTGCCTTCAGCACTCGGGATTCGGACGGGATGTCGCCGGCGTCGAAAATCTGGGTCCAGCGGTAACTGAACCAGCCGTTGCGGACCACGAGACAGCGCTTGCCGGTGGCGAACTGGCGTGCCACGGCTTCCATCCCGAAGGTGCCGCTGCCAGGCACCACGATCGCCGAGTGCGCACCGTAAGTGCTCTTGAGGGTGCGCGAAATGTCCTGCATCACGCGCAGGAAGGCTTCCGACATGTGATTCAGGGCACGATCGGAAAAAACCACGGAGTATTCGAGCAGCCCGTCAGGATCAACGTCGCGCAGCAGTCCCGGCATGGGTTTCTCCACAAGCAACACCTGGCCGATTGTAGACCGCCCACGCAAATCGGCGGGAACCGGGACCGATACCGGGAAGCGCAGAGCATTCCCCCACAGGAACACCGCCCTTCCCGAGGGATGGGGTCGTGTGCGCCATGCAT
>JAGWZT010000162.1 GCA_018971925.1 Lysobacteraceae bacterium
CCGGCCATGCCCTCGCCACATAGTCCACAGCCAATTTCATCCACTCCGAACGAGGAAACAACATGAGCAAGCAGCGTCCCGTCGTCGCGGTGCTGGTCGGCAGCCTCCGCAAGGGTTCGTTCAACCGGCAACTGGCCCGCGCGCTGGGAGAGATCGCCGGTGAACGCGCTGATCTCCGCCACATCCGCATCGACGACCTGCCGCTGTACAACCAGGATTTCGACGGTGACTATCCGGCCGTCTGCAAGCGCCTCAAGGACGAGATCAAGCAGGCCGACGCGGTGCTGTTCGTCACGCCGGAATACAACCGCTCGATCCCGGGCGTGCTGAAAAATGCCATCGACATCGCCTCGCGGCCGTGGGGCACGAACTCCTTCGCGGGCAAGCCGGGTGCGGTGATCGGCACCTCGATGGGCGCCATCAGCACCGCCCTCGCACAACAGCACCTGCGCAACGTGTGCGTGTTCCTCGACATTCCGATGCTGCAGCAGCCCGAGGCCTTCGTGCGCTACCAGGAGGGCCTGATCGCCGATGACGGCAGCGTCACCGACGAGAGCGTCGCCAACTTCCTCGGCAACTTCGTGGACAAGTACCTCGAATGGGTCGGCCGCTTCGTCTAGGCGCGGGTTGGATCACGGAAGGTGTTCCCGGATTGTCGATGGCCCGGGCGCTCGGCCCGCATGGCCGCTCAACGTCCCGCTGTCGCGCCGTCCCCGCCGCCGTGGCGAGGGTGGTCGCGACGGTGGCAACGCCTTGGTGCCAGCGTGTACAGGCCGCCCAGGATCACGAACAGTGGCCACCAGATGCTCCAATCGAGATCGAGCAGGAACAACACGCCGACCAGCGCGACCGTTGCGCCGCAGAGGACATGGTGGGCGACATCCGCATCGAAGCTTCCGCGTGCATGGAAGATGTCCCATGCACGCGCCAGCGGGGCGAAGGCCGCCAGCAGGACGAGCACGGCCCACCCGTTGCCATGCTCGAGGAATCCGAGCCGGTAGCCGAGGTTGTCGAGCAGGAACAGTACGCCAATCGCGATGATCGCGACGGCCGGGAAGATGCGCCAGCCGACGCGGGGTGACGGGTCGTTGCCTGGTTCGGTAGACATTCCGGCGAATTCCCTCGGGCGGTGGACCATGCTGGCCCGATCGCGGCCCGGATGCCAGTGACAGGTGTCAACCGGTGCTGCTGATGCATGCGCCCCAACCGCGGCTTTGCTACCATTCGCCTCTTTTCGCCGCATGACATTCCATGATCGAAACCAACCCGATCCGCGCCCGCATCGCGGACCTGCGCGAACGCGTCGAATCGCTTAGGGGGTATCTTTGACTACCCCGTCAAGCGCGAGCGTCTGGAAGAAGTAAGCCGCGAACTGGAAAACCCGAAGGTCTGGGACGATCCGCAGCGCGCGCAGGACCTGGGCCGCGAACGCGCGCGGCTTGCCGAATTCGTGGAGGGGCTCGACGGCATCAGCCATGGGCTCGATGACGCCGGCGAGTTGCTGGAATTGTCTGCCGACGAAGGCGATGACGCGTCGGTCGAAGCGGTGTCGCGCGACGTCGATCATCTCGAAACCCACATCGGCAAGCTCGAATTCCAGCGCATGTTCGCGGGCGAGATGGACTCTTCCAACGCGTTCGTGGACATCCAGGCGGGCGCCGGCGGCACCGAAGCGCAGGACTGGGCGGAAATGCTGCTGCGCATGTACCTGCGCTGGGCCGAGGATCGCGGCTGGCAGACCGAATTGCTGGAAGCCAGCGACGGCGAAGTCGCCGGCATCAAGTCTGCGACTTTCCGTGTTGCCGGGGATTACGCCTACGGCTGGCTCAAGACCGAGATCGGCGTGCACCGGCTGGTGCGCAAGTCGCCGTTCGATTCCGACAACCGCCGCCACACCAGTTTCGCGTCCGTCTTCGTGTCGCCGGAAGTCGACGACGACATCGACATCGAGATCAATCCGGCCGATTTGAGAACGGACGTCTATCGTTCGTCCGGCGCCGGCGGGCAGCACGTCAACAAGACCGAGTCGGCGGTGCGCATCACGCACGTGCCCTCCGGCATCGTGGTGGCGTGCCAGACCGAGCGCTCGCAGCACGCCAACCGCGACCGCGCGATGAAGATGCTGCGCGCGAAGTTGTACGAAGCCGAGATGCAGCGGCGCAACGCCGAAAAGGCCGCGGTGGAAGCCACCAAGTCCGACGTCGGCTGGGGCAACCAGATTCGCAACTACGTGCTGGACCAGTCGCGCATCAAGGATCTGCGCACCGGCGTCGAGCGCACCGATACCCAGCGCGTTCTGGACGGCGACCTCGACGGATTCATCGAGGCCAGTTTGAAGATGGGGTTGGAGGCCGGCGCCAAGCGTGCCGATGCCCAGGGATAAGCGAAATGCCAGAAGCCATCGATCCATCGCAGGCACTTGCCGGTGACGAAAACAAGTTGATCGCGGAACGCCGCGAGAAATTGCGCGGGTTGCGCGAGCGGGGCATTGCGTTCCCCAACGACTTCCGGCCGGACGCGCTGGCGGGCGATTTGCGGCACGCAACCGATGGCATCGAAGCGGAGGCCCTGGCCGCGCAGGCGCGGCGCGTGAAAATGGCCGGCCGCCTGCTCGGCAAGCGCGTGATGGGCAAGGCCAGCTTCGCGCGCATGCAGGATCGCACCGGATCGATCCAGTTGTTCCTGCAGAAAGATGCGCTGGGCGAAACCTATGACGCGTTCAAGGGTTGGGACATCGGCGACATCGTGGGCGTCGAAGGCACCCTGATGCGCACCAAGACGGGCGAGCTGTCGGTGAAGGTCGATGCGCTGCGCCTGTTGACGAAGTCATTGCGCCCGCTGCCCGACAAGTGGCACGGACTGGCCGACGTCGAGCAGCGCTATCGCCAGCGTTACGTGGACCTGATCGTGACGCCGGAATCGCGCGATGCGTTCCAGAAACGCTCGGCGATCATCGGCTTCATCCGCCAATGGCTGGAGGCCGAGCCGCGTCGTTTCATGGAAGTCGAGACGCCGATGATGCACGTGATCCCGGGCGGGGCCACCGCGCGGCCGTTCGTGACGCACCACAACGCGCTCGATATCGATCTGTATCTGCGCGTGGCGCCCGAGTTGTACCTGAAGCGCCTCGTGGTCGGCGGTTTCGATCGCGTGTACGAGATCAACCGCAACTTCCGCAACGAGGGCGTGTCCACCCGGCACAACCCCGAGTTCACGATGCTGGAGTTGTACCAGGCCTACGCGACCTACAGCGAGATCATGGACCTGACCGAGGCCATGATCCGTGAAACCGCAAAGACCGTGATCGGCACTACGGACCTGAAGTGGGAAGGTCGTGATATCGACGTCGGCAAGCCGTTCCGGCGCTGGTCGCTGGCCGATGCGGTGCGTGAACACAATCCGGAAATCGGCGAGCATGAATTGCGCGATGTCGTTGCGTTGCGCGCGCATTGTGCACGGCTCAAGATTCCGGTGAAGGACAGCTACGGCTGGGGCAAGCTGCTACTGGAGATTTTCGAGAAGACGGTGGAAGGTTCGCTGATCCAGCCGACCTTCATTACCGGCTATCCGACGGAGGTCTCGCCGCTGTCGCGCGCCAACGACGCCGACGCGGAAATCACCGACCGCTTCGAGTTGTTCGTGGGCGGCAAGGAACTGGCCAACGGGTTTTCCGAGTTGAACGACCCCGAAGACCAGGCCGCACGCTTCCGCGCGCAAGTCGAAGCCCTGGCGGAAGGCGACGATGAAGCCATGCACTTCGATGCGGATTACATCCACGCCCTTGAAGTCGGCCTGCCGCCGACTGGCGGCCTCGGTGTCGGCATCGACCGGCTGGTGATGCTGCTCACCGATTCGGCGTCGATCCGCGACGTCCTGCTTTTCCCATACATGCGACCCGAGGTCTGAAGCCATGTGGTACGTCATCACCGGCATCGATGTCGAACATTCGCTGGACAAGCGCAAGGCCGTGCGGCCGGCGCACGTCGCGCGCTTGCAGAAATTGCTGGAGGAAGGCCGTCTGCTTCTGGCCGGACCGTTCCCCGCGATCGACGCGGAAGACCCAGGTCCGGCGGGGTTCAGCGGCAGCCTGATCATCGCCGAGTTCGATGACCTCGAAGCGGCCAGGGATTGGGCCGACCACGACCCTTATCGCGCGGCGGGCGTGTACCGCGAAGTGACGGTGCGGCCATTCCGCCAGACCCTGCCGTGAGTGCGGCGTCGATCGAGGACATCCGCGCGCGATTGCAGAAGGCGTTCGCGCCGACCGCGCTGGAAGTGATCGACGAAGGCCACCTGCACATCGGCCATGCAGGCGAGGGCAGCGGACACTTCCGCGTGCGCATCGCCAGCGCCGCGTTCGCGGGCAAGACGCGCGTGCAGCAGCACCGGATGGTGTACGACGCGCTGGCCGGGCTGATGGGACGCGGCATCCACGCGCTGGCGATCGAGGTGGGTTGAGCGGGCAACTATGTTCGCGGCTCGACGGCTTGGCGCTCGTACCAATTGCGACTGCGGTTGACCACGGCCACCACGGCAAGCATGACCGGTACCTCGATCAGCACGCCGACAACCGTGGCCAGTGCCGCGCCCGAAGTGAATCCGAACAGGCTGATCGCGGTCGCCACCGCGAGCTCGAAGAAATTGCTGGCACCGATCAGCGCGGAAGGACCGGCCACGCAGTGCGCCTCGCCCAGCCAGCGATTGAGTCCATAGCCGAGGGTTGCATTGAACACGACCTGGATGGCGATCGGGACGGCCAGCAGCACGATCACCAACGGCTGCCGAACGATGGCTTCGCCCTGGAATCCGAACAACAGCACCAGCACGGCCAGCAACGCGACCAGCGTCCACGGTTGCGCGCGTTTCAGCGCTGCGTCCAGTGCCACGCGGCCGCGTCGCAACAGGCGTACACGCAAAGCCTGTGCGATGGCCAGTGGCGCCACGATGTACAGCAGCACCGACAGCAACAGTGTCGTCCATGGAACATGGATGGCCGCGACGCCCAGCAACAGCGCCACGATCGGCGCGAAGCCGAACACCATGATAGTGTCGTTCAGCGCAACCTGGGTCAGGGTGAAATTCGCTTCGCCGCGCACCAGCTGACTCCACACGAACACCATCGCCGTGCACGGCGCTGCAGCGAGCAGGATCAGGCCGGCGATGTAGCTGTCAAGTTGTGCCGCCGGCAGCCATCCCGCAAAGAGATGGCGCACGAAGATCCATCCGAGCAGCGCCATCGAGAAGGGTTTGACGGCCCAGTTCACGAACAGGGTGATGCCCATCCCGCGCCAGTGTCGGCGTACCGCGCTGAGCGCGCCGAAGTCCACGCGCATCAGCATCGGAACAATCATGATCCAGATGAGTACGCCGACTGGCAGGTTGATCTGCGCGACCTCGATTGCGCCTAGGGCGTGGAACACG
>JAGWZT010000163.1 GCA_018971925.1 Lysobacteraceae bacterium
AGCCAGATCGAGCACATCAACCAGATGACCAGCATGTCGCTGTCGTTCAACCTGGCGCCGGGCATCTCCATGGGCGATGCCACGAAGCAGATCAACAAGACCATCGCCGACATGCGCATGCCAGGCGACATCAAGCTCGGCATGGGCGATTTCTTCCGCCGCTTCGAGCAGCAGATGACGATGATGCCGTTGCTGCTGATCGGCGCCATCCTCGCCGTGTACCTGGTGCTCGGCATGCTGTATGAAAACCTGGTGCACCCGGTCACCATCCTTTCCACCCTGCCTGCCGCCGGCGTCGGCGCACTGCTGGCGCTGAAGGTCACCGGCCTGCCCATGTCGATCGTCGCGATCATGGCGCTGATCCTGCTGATCGGCCTGGTGAAGAAAAACGCGATCATGATGATCGACTTCGCATTGGTGGCCGAACGCGAAGGGCGCACGCCGGTGGACGCGGTGCGCGAAGCCTGCCTGGTGCGCTTCCGGCCGATCATGATGACGACGATGGTCGCGATCCTCGCATCGGTGCCGCTGGTGATCGGCTTCGGCACCGGCGCCGACCTGCGCCGCCCGCTTGGCGTCGCGATGCTGGGCGGCCTGATCTTCTCGCAAAGCCTGACCCTGCTTTCCACCCCGGCGATCTACCTGGTATTCGCTTCGTGGGCGCGCCGCCGGCGCGAACGCAAGGCGCAGCGGGCGCTCAAGCGCAAGGCAGCGTTGGGCAGGGCCTGACGGCCGGCCGCCAGCGCGCATGCGGCGCGGCTTGTTATGCTTGGCGCCGTCATTGCCACACCCACACCCATGTCCGCGAAGTCCGAACCGGCGGTCCCGGCACACGCACGCATCGCCTTCATCGGCGGCGGCAACATGGCGCGCAGCCTGATCGGCGCGCAATTGGCGCGGGGCGTGCCGCCCGCCGCAATCACCGTCGCCGAGCCGCGCGCGGAAGCGCGCGGGGCACTCGCCCGCGAGTTCGCCGTGCCAACCTTCAGCGACAACCCCGCGGCCGTCGCCGGTGCCGACTGCGTGGTGCTGGCGGTGAAGCCGCAGGTCATGCGCGCGGTATGCACGGCGCTGGCCGGGCCGCTGCGCGGCGCCAACCCGCTGGTGATATCCATCGCGGCCGGCGTCCGCATCGCACAAATCGAAAGGCTGCTCGGCGACACCCACGCTATCGTGCGCTGCATGCCCAACACACCCGCGCTGGTCGGCGCCGGCGCCGCGGGCCTTTGCGCCAATCGCCATGTCGATGCCGGGCAACGCGCCCTGGCGGAACGCCTGCTGGACGCCGCGGGCATCGTGCGGTGGATCGACGATGAGGCGCAGATGGACACGGTGACGGCGCTCTCCGGATCAGGCCCTGCGTATTTCTTCCTGCTGGTCGAAGCGATGGAAGACGCCGCCGTGCAACTGGGCCTGCCGCGCGATACCGCACGCGCACTGGCCGCGCAGACCTGCCTGGGTGCCGGGCACATGCTGGCCGATGGCACCGAGACGGCGACGGAATTGCGCAAGCGGGTCACGTCCCCGCACGGCACCACCGCCGCCGCGTTGGATACCTTCGAGCAAGGCGGTTTCCGTGCGCTGGTGGAGCGCGCACTGGATGCGGCGAAGCGGCGCGGCGCGGAAATGTCGGCGGAAATGGATACCAGGCAATGATGTACCTCGCCAATGCACTGGCCCTGCTGATCCAGTTCGCGTTCGGCTGCGTGGTCGCACTGTTCGTCTTCCGCCTGCTCGCGGAAGCCGTGCGCGCCGATTTCTACAACCCGATCTGTCAATTCCTGTACCGCGCCACCAACCCGATCCTGACGCCGTTGCGGCGCGTGATCCCGACCTGGCGGCGCATCAACCTCGCGGCACTTCTGATCGCGTGGGTGCTGGAAGTCATCAAGAACCTGCTGCTGCGTTTCGTCGCGGGCGATTTCTGGGCGTCAAACGTGGGCACGCTGGTGCTGGGCGTGGCCGATTTGCTGAATTTCTTCATGATCGTTTACCTGATCATGATCTTCGCGTGGGCGTTGCTCAGCTACGTCAACATCGACGCGCGCAATCCGCTGGTGCCGCTGCTCGGCAAGATCGTCGGACCGGTGCTGAAACCCTTTCGCAAGGTTTTGCCCCTGCTCGGCGGCTTCGACCTTTCACCGGTGCTGGCGATATTGGTGATCCTGCTGATCCAGACGGTGATCGTGGCGTGGTTGTTGAACGTCGGGCACACAGTCTGACGCTACGAGACATTATTTTCACAAGCTTCTCGCAAGCGCGTGATATCTATATTTCGATTCCGCTCGCCTCCGCGGCGAGCGAAACCGCCCCTGGACAGGTGCGCTGAAGATAAACAGGGATACTGCCCCAGGAACGTCAGGCGCGTTCTCGCGCCCAGCGCGCGATGATGGCGTGCAGCCCATCCAGCCCGTCGGTGAGCGCAGCCGGTCCCGGCTGCAGGATGATCGGTGATTTGATTTCATGCAGTTCGCCATCGCGCACGGCCGGGATTTCATTCCATCCCGCGCGTGCGGCCACCGTGGCCGGCTGGAATTTCTTGCCGCACCAAGAGGCAAGGATCAAGTCGGGCTGGCGCCGGATCACTTCGGCAGGTTCGGTGAGGATACGGTTTTTCGCCAGCGATTCGTTCGCCAGCTCCGGAAACACGTCCTCGCCGCCGGCGATGCGGACCAGTTCCGCGACCCAACGGATGCCGGTGATGGGCGGCTCGTCCCACTCCTCGAAATACACGCGCGGATGCCGCGGCAACGCAGCACCCAGCGCACGCACGTGCCCGACATGCGCCTCGAGTTCACGCGCGTACGCGGCAGCCTTGTCGTGGGCGCCGACCAGTGCACCCAGCCGGCGCACGTAGTCGATGATGCCGTCCACCGAACGATGGTTGCTGATCCACACTTCGATGCCGGCCTTGATCAGGTCCCGCGCGATGTCGGCCTGGATGTCGGAAAACCCGATGGCGATGTCCGGCCGCAGCGCAAGGATCTTGTCGATCTTTGCGCTGGTGAACGCGGAAACCCTCGGCTTCTCTTTTCGCGCGCGCGGCGGACGCACGGTGAAGCCGGAAATGCCGACGATGCGATCCTGTTCACCGAGGGCATACAGCACCTCGGTCGGTTCTTCCGTGAGGCAAACTATTCGCTGTGGTCCATGCGACATACCGGTTTCCGCAGAGTCATGCACGAACCGTCCCTGGTGCCTGGCGCCAACCCCGGTTCGCCCACGCATCACGGATACAGCAGGCGTTTACGCCACGCGCCCTCGACGAGCTCCCAGCGATGGCGTTCGTTCCAGCGGTGTTCGCCCGCATACCAGAACTCGACCAGGTCGGGCACGACGCGATAGCCGCCCCATTCGGCGGGGCGGGGCACGTCGCGGCCCGCGAACTTCCGGTCGAACTCGGCGATACGCGCATCGAGCACGGCGCGCTCCGGCAGCGTTTGCGATTGCAGCGACGCCCAGGCCCCCAGCTGGCTCAGGCGTTCGCGCGTCATGAAGTAGGCATCGGATTCCGCTACCGGCAGTTTTTCCGCACGGCCTTCGATGCGCACCTGCACCGCCGGATCGAGCTGCTTCCAGTACAGGCACACCGCGATGCGCGGATTGGCTTCGAGCTGCGTGCCCTTGTCGCTGGCGTAATGCGTGAAGAAGGTCAGGCCACGTTCGTCGAGCGTCTTCAGCAGCACCATGCGCGAATGCACGCAACCACCGGGATCGGCGGTGGCGATGTTCATCGCGTTCGGCTCGGGGTCGCCGCTCGCCAGCGCCGCGGCGTGCAGGCGCTGCAGGGTTTCAAGAATCGTTACGTCAAGTGGCAAGGCGGTCCACCAGATCACCGTGGACTGCGAAGTGTACACGCCACCAATTCACGGCAAGCAGGCGTCCCTGCGGTTATCGCCGGCCCGCACCTCCTTGTGCGGGCGTTCACCGGCGCGAGATGCCCCCGGCATCTCGCGAAAGCCCCGGTTCACCCTTGTTCCACCCGATACCCATGCTGATAAACCGCCGTCAGGCGCCAGCCGTTTTCACCCGACAAGCCAAGCTTCTTGCGCAGGCGGCTGATGTGGGTATCCACGGTGCGGGTGCTGACGTCGCTGGCGAGATTCCACACGTTCTCCAGCAACGCATCGCGGCTGACGATGCGGCCCTGCCGGCGAAACAGGTAGCAGGCCAGCTCGTATTCGCGCTGGGTCAGTTCCACGGGTACACCATTGACGCTGATGACACGGCGTTGCGCGTCGATCCGGTACGGCGGCAACTCCAGCACGTCGCCCGCTTCCGCGTCGCCGCCGCGTCGCCGCAGCACCGCCGCGACACGCGCCAGCAATTCGCCCTGCTTGGGCGGCTTGACCACATAATCGTCGGCGCCCGCGGCGAGGCCTTCGATGATGTCCGATTCCTCGCCGCTCGCAGTAAGGAAGATCACTGGCAGTCCGGGATTGGACGACTGCCTGATCCAGGCCAGCACATCCAGGCCCTTGGCGTCGGGCAGGCTGCGATCCAGCAACACCAGATCGACCGCCTCGTTGCCGAGGCGGCGCCGGAAGTCATTGGCGGAGCGGAATACCCCACATCCGTATCCGGCCTGTTCCAACCACAATCGCAAAAGTGCGGCCTGGTCGGGATCGTCCTCGACGCAACCGATCGTCCACGTCACAGCACTCATTGTTTTCTTCGCGCCCTCAACCGCATGACCCCCTCACGCTGCTGCCACAACCCCATATGCACCATTCATGCCGAACCGATCGCGCCGGCGTTTCAATCGACCTCGAAGTTGATGCGCATGTTCACCCGCCATTCTTTCACGCCACCGTCCTTGTCGGTGGCAACCTTGATGTCATTGATCCAGGCGCCCCTGATGTTCTTGACGGTCTTGCCTGCCTTCTCCAGCCCGTGGCGCACCGCATCCTCGATGCCCTTGGAGGAAGAGGCGCTCAGTTCGATAACCTTGGTGACGGACATGCTGGTTCTCCTTGCTGGCTGCGGAACCCGGGTGGCTCGAGTGTACACATATTGTCCAACCGTGACATGTTTCACGCTTTTGTCAAGCGCCGAAGTCAATCGCGAAACCGCCGCAGCAGGGGCGCATGCAGCGCCGGCACCGAGGCCAGCACGCTGCGCGCGGACAACGACAGGGGTGCCCCGGCCAAGTCGGTAAAGGCGCCGCCCGCCTCCTGCACGATCACCGCCAGCGCGGCGACGTCCAGGATGTTGACATCGGACTCGATCACGATGTCCAGACCACCCCGCGCCAGCAGGTGGTAATGGCAGAAATCGCCGTAACCGCGCGTGCGATTCACTGCACCGACCAGGCCGCCGAGCGCCTTCCAGCCCGCCGCATCCTGCGCCAGCGACTTGATGTTGCCCAGCGACAATGCGGCCTCGTGCACGCTGGCGACC
>JAGWZT010000164.1 GCA_018971925.1 Lysobacteraceae bacterium
GAAGGGCAGTGAGCATCGCGACGAAATGAGTTTGGACGGCTTTGCGTCCAATCATGCGGGCGGCATACTGGGCGGCATTTCGTCGGGGCAGGACGTGGTGGCGTCGATCGCGCTGAAGCCGACCTCCAGCATCCTGGTGCCAGGCCGCAGCGTGAATATCGCCGGCGAGGAAACGGAGGTGCGCACCAAAGGCCGCCACGATCCCTGCGTCGGCATCCGTGCCACGCCGATCGCCGAGGCGATGGTGGCGCTGGTGTTGATGGACCACGCGCTTCGCCACCGCGCGCAGTGCGGCGACGTCGGCGAGGTCGCGCCACGCATCCCGGCACCGTCGCGTTGACGGTGTCAAACGTGACTGGAAGGATGAATCCTTGAGCAGGCAAGAGCGTTACAACGTCGCGATGGTCGGCGCCACCGGTGCGGTGGGAGAGACTGTGTTGTCCATCCTGGAAGAGCGCGAATTCCCGGTCGGCGAGTTGGTGCCGCTGGCCAGCGAGCGGTCGGCCGGCGAGACGCTCAAATTCGGCGGAAAACCGGTCACGGTACGCGAGCTTGCGAAATACGATTTCGCCGGCATCGACATCGCGTTTTTCTCCGCCGGTGGAGCGGTCAGCCGCGAACACGCGCTGCGCGCCGCCGCAGCCGGCGCGGTGGTGGTCGACAACACCTCGGAATTCCGCTACGTGGACGACGTGCCGTTGGTGGTCAGCGAGGTCAATCCGCACGCAATCGCGGAATACACCAACCGCAACATCATCGCCAACCCGAATTGTTCGACCATGCAGATGCTGGTCGCGTTGGCTCCGATCCATCGTGCGGCGGGGATCGAGCGCATCAATGTAGCGACCTACCAGTCGGTGTCCGGCGCAGGGCGTTCCGGGATGCTCGAACTCGGCCACCAGACCGCCGATCTGCTCAACTTCCACGAGATCGCGCCCGGGAAGTTTCCGGTGCAGATTGCGTTCAACGTGATCCCACACATCGACGTATTCCTCGACAACGGCTACACCAGGGAAGAAATGAAGATGGTGTGGGAGACGCGCAAGATCCTCGAAGACGATTCGATCCAGGTGAATCCGACCTGCGTGCGCGTGCCGGTGTTCTACGGCCATTCCGAGGCCGTCCACGTCGAAACGCGCGAGAAGATCGATGCCGCGGCAGCGCGCGCGCTGCTGGAACAGGCCGAAGGCGTGGTGGTGGTCGACGAGCGTAAACCCGCCGGTTACCCGACCCCGGTCGGCCACGCCGCCGGGAAGGATCCAGTGTTCGTGGGCCGCATCCGCGACGACATTTCGTACCCGAACGGCCTCGACCTGTGGATCGTGTCCGACAATATCCGCAAGGGTGGGGCGTTGAATGCGGTGCAGATCGCGGAGATACTCATCCGCGACTATCTTTGACTATGCAGGGCGGGAGGCGGGCCATGTCCAGGAACGCGGTTTTGCGAAACGCGATGATCTTTGCCGCGCTGCTCGGTGCTTCGGCTGTCTCGTCGGCCACGCCCCCGGCAACCCGGCACGCGGACAAGACGACCGGCCTTCAGGCGCAGGTGAAGGACGTCGACGCGAAGATCGCGGCTGCGCGCGTCCAGAACGCGGCATTGCAGGGGCAGGTATCGCAGATGGAGCAGCAGAACGCCGCGCGCGCAAAACAGCTGCAAGCGCGCGATGCAGAAATCGCCGCGCTGCAGCAGAAACTGCAGGCGGCCGGCGTGCCGACGTCCGCCACCCCCGCTGGACATCGCCCGTAGCCGTCCCGCGGGCTTGGTGATTGGCGGTTTCTGCAATACCCTTGCGCTCGCGCGGGCCTTGCGCTGAATCGGGTCGCGTGTGTTCGCCCGTCGGCAGGGGTCATCAGGTCATGAAGTCGAAACTCCGTATTGCATGTGCCGCTTTGCTGATCGCGACGGCATTTCCCGCGCTGGCGCTGCAGCTTGGCGAAATCCAGGTCAAGTCCACCCTGAACCAGCCGCTGGTGGCAGCGATTCCGCTGCAGCCGAAAAATCTGACCGAGCTCGAGGGCCTGACGGTCGGCTTGGCGCCGGCGCAGGATTTCGCGCGCGCCGGCCTGCAGGTCACTCCCACGGACCAGACGCTGCAATTCCACGTCGTCACCGACAACAACGGCCAGAAGCTGATCCTCGTCACCAGCACCCAGCCGATCACCGATCCATACCTTGATTTCCTGGTGCAGGTGAACACGCGCGAGGGCAAGCAGGTGCGCGAATTCGTGGTGCTGCTGAACCCGGTCATCGCTGCGCCCGCGCCCGCGGTGCAGGCGGCGCCCGTGGCCAGCGAGCCCTCCGCGAGCGCTGCCGTCACGCAACCGGCGGAGTTGCCGGCGCCTTCCCGGTTTCCGCAGCCGCAACCATCTGCGCCGCAACCGGGCGCGCAGGCGACTCCCGTGGCGCAGAACAACGCACAGCCGCCGGCGCCGCAGACGCAACTGGCGTCCCCGTCCGGCAAGATAGAGGTCCATTACGGCGACACGCTGTACCGCATCGCGAGTGGCATGGCCCATGGCTCGAACGTCAGCGTCGACCAGATGATGCTGGCGCTGAAGGCGGCCAATCCCCACGCGTTCTTCAGGAACAACATCAACAATCTCAAGGCCGGTGCGATCCTGCGGATCCCCACGCGCGACCTCATCGACCAGCGCAGCGCGGCTGCCGCGGCCGCCGAAGTGCACCGTCAGTACGAATCGTGGCGCGCCGCGAAGCCGCACCCTGCGACGGTGGTCGAAGGCACGGCGGCGCAGGCGGCGGCGAACGCCACGCCCAAGCCCGGGAACGCACCCCCGGCGTCCGATCACCTGACGCTGGCACCGCCGACCGGCGAGGCGGGCGGCACCAACAACCGGCCGGGCGTCGCCGGCGGTACCGGCGCGGCGACGGTCGAGGGCCTGCAACGGCAATTGCAGGCCAACCGCGACACCCTGGTCAGTCTGAACCAATCCAATTCCGATCTGGAATCACGCGTCCACAGTCTGCAGGACATCTCGGCCAAGAGCGACAAGCTGTTGAGCCTGAAGGACGCAACGATCGCAGAATTGCAGCACAAGCTGGGCGGGGTGCAATCCGGTGCGGCCATTGCGTCCGGCGCGGGTTCCGGAAAGGTCAACGCAAGTGCGAAGACGGCAGCCCCTGCGACCGTGGCGGCGAAGAAGCCGGTCACGAAACCCGCGGCGTCTTCCGCGACGCCCTGGTACATGCGTCCGCTGGCGTGGGTCGTCGCGGGCTTGATCGTGTTGCTGCTGATCGTGCTGGGTTTGTCGGGCCGGCGCCGCCGTCCGGCGCCCGAAGCCCCGTCGCGCGGCCCGCTCGCCGATCCGGATGATGTATCGTCGCGCGCGGCGGAGCCATCCGCTGACGAGCCGGAAGCGATCGTTGAAGAAGCCCCTGCCGAGGCGGCTCCCCATGATGCCCATGCACGTCCGGCCGAAGCCGAAACCGCGACGGAAGAGGATCCATACGGCCTGACGGCCCTGCGTGAACCTGCGGCCAAGGCGCCGCCGCCGATCGAGCCTTCGCCCGTACGCGAGATCCGACCCCCGGCAAACCTTCCGGCTGGGTCGCCCGATGGGCCCGCAAGCGAGCCCGTGTACAGCGACGACCCCGTCGACACCAAGCTAGACCTCGCGCGCGCTTATCTGGACATGGGTGATCCGGTGGGTGCCCGCGCAATGCTGGAGGAAGTGCTCGAAGAGGGTACGCAGACGCAGAAGGACGCGGCCAAACGGTTGCTGGCCGACGCCGAGGCCTAGCGCCTGTTGGTGCCGTGTCAAGCGGTCGCGCCGCCGGCCATTTGCTTGCAGGGCAAGGAAGAGTGAGGAAGATGTATGTCGATACATCGACGAACGTTGACACAGCCATGCGGGCAAATAGCCCCGGCCCGAAGGGTTGTTCCGCAGCGGTCACCGTCCATCGGCGCACACCTTGGCCCTAGCACCACCATGGCGTTGCGGCGTGCACCTTGTCTGGCAACCGCTGCGGAAACGACGCGGCTTGCTTGGCATGGCGTCAACAGGCCCTGATTGACACGATGCGCGTTGCGCTCGGTATCGAATACGACGGCACCGATTTCTTCGGCTGGCAGCGGCTGGCCCATGGGCCAAGCGTGCAGGCGGAAGTCGAAGCGGCATTGTCGTTCGTGGCCGATCATCCGGTCGAGGTGACGTGCGCGGGCCGCACCGACGCCGGTGTGCACGCGCGCTGCCAGGTGGTCCATTTCGACACGCATGCCGAGCGCGACCCGCGCGCATGGGTACTGGGTGCGACCACGCGGCTGCCGCACACGGTCGCGGTGCTGTGGGCGCGGGCGATGCCGGGCGATTTCCATGCGCGGTTTTCCGCGCGTGCAAGGCGCTATCGCTATGCAATCCTCAACCGTGCGATCCGTCCAGCGCTCGATGCGCGCTTCCTGGCATGGGAGCGCGTGCCGCTGGATGCCGGCGCGATGCATGCAGCGGCGCAGGCCCTGGTCGGCGAGCAGGATTTTTCCTCGTTCCGCGCGGTGTCGTGCCAGGCCCGCCATGCGCGCCGCCAGGTCACGCACATCGAAGTGCGGCGCGAGGGTGGTCAGGTGATCGTGGAGATCGAGGCCAACGCATTCCTGCACCACATGGTGCGCAACATCGTGGGCTCGCTGCTGGAAGTCGGGCGCGGCGAGCGTTCGATCGAATGGATCGCGGGGTTGCTGGCGGCACGCGATCGCAACGTGGCGGGGGTCACCGCGGTGCCGCAGGGCCTGACGTTCATCGGGCCGCGCTATCCGGCACAATGGCGGCTCCCATCCGACGTAACGGTGTAGGAACGCGCGTGTGCGCGACCGGATTGCGAAGCTGATGCGTACCCGCGTAAAAATTTGCGGCGTCACCCGCGTCGAAGATGCGTTGCTTGCGTGCGAGCTGGGCGCGGACGCGATCGGCATGGTGATGACGCCGACGAGCCCGCGCTGCGTGTCGATCGAACGCGCGCGCGCGATTCGCGATGCACTGCCGGCGTTCGTGGATGCCGTGGTGCTGGCGCATGATCTTTCCACCGAACGCGTGCGTGTGATCATCGAAGGTGTGCGGCCGGGTCTCGTGCAGTTCCACGGCAGCGAAGACGCCGGATTCTGCGAGCGCTTCGCCGGACGCTACATCAAGGCCATCGGCATGGATGGCGACGTCGACGTGCGCGCGGTCGCGGCAGCGCACCCGCGCGCGTCGGGGTTCGTGCTGGATGGCCATCCACCGGGCCAGCAAGGTGGGCGCGGCAAGACTTTCGACTGGTCGCGCGTTCCGCGCGACCTTGGCCGGCCGATCCTGCTCGCCGGTGGTTTGAACCCCTCCAACGTCGGCGACGCGATCCGCGTAGTGCAGCCGTGGGCCGTGGATCTCGCCAGCGGCGTGGAAGC
>JAGWZT010000165.1 GCA_018971925.1 Lysobacteraceae bacterium
TTCCGCCCGAGACCCAGACCGGCCAGGAATTCCGACTGCGCGGGCAGGGCGTGAAATCGGTGCGCAGCCGTCAGCCCGGCGACCTGTTCTGCACCGTCGTGGTGGAAACGCCCGTGCGTCTCGACAAACGCCAGCGTGAACTGCTGGAACAATTCGAAGCCACCTTCGCGGACGCCGAGGAAGCGAAGAAGCATTCTCCGCGCAACAGCGGTTTCGTGGAAGGCGTGAAGCAGTTCTGGGCGAAGATGACGTCGTGACTGCGGGGGATTCCAATGAAACCTTTCATCCTCTCGTTGCTGGCGGTGATGGCGTTCGTTATCCCCGCTGCCAGTTTTGCCAAGACGAAGGGGACACTGGCAACTCCATACATTCCCACGACGACCGTGTTTGCTTCGCATATTGACGCAGGTGCCACCGGCTTCGAAGCACCGAAGCTTTCACCCGACAGCAGTCTTGTCGGTTGGCTCGTGGATTTTTCGCCGTGTTGTGAGAGTTATTCTGTTCCGATGGAGCTTGTGGTGATGAGCCCTACGGGCCGGCTGCATGTTTTCTCCCCGCCTCGGAGCATCGTGGGTTGGTGTTTCAGCAAGGATTCCAGAGCTATCGTATTCAGCATTACAGCGTTGCATGGTCCCACGGATGAATCCTTCGAACTTCACCGGGTCGAGGATGGCAAGTTGCTCAAGGAATTCGACTTGCCATGGAAAGATCTGGACAGGCAGATAAACGGGTTGCCGTTGGAAGTCCGAATACCCGTTTGGGCAGTGTGCGCCGCAACCTACCCGGGCCAGAAAGCCGGTGCGGGTCAATGACATCCCATGTCCGCTCGACCCGCTGATAAGCTGGTGCGGACGGTTAGTGGGCTTGCACACTCGGCGATGGCGGGCTGGATATCCCTTGGAATAAGTGGCGCCAACGGCCGCATGGGCCGCGCGTTCCAGGCGCTGCTGCGCGATGACGCGCGTTTTGAATTGGCAGCGAAGGTCGCGCGCAGCGACGATTGGCGCACGGCGCCAAAGCTCGACGTGGTAATCGATTTCAGCACGCCGCAGGGTCTCGACGCCGCCCTGGCGCATTGCGAGGCGCACGGCGTGCCGCTGGTTTGCGGCACCACCGGCATCGACGCGGCGCAGCGCAAGCGTTTCGACGCGGCAGCGGCGAAGATTCCGGTGTTGTATGCGGCGAACTTCAGCCTCGGCATCGCCGTGCTGACGCGGCTGTTGCGCGAGGCCGCGAGCGCGTTGCCGGACTGGGACCTGGAAATCGTCGAGGCCCACCATGCACAAAAAGTCGATGCGCCCTCCGGCACCGCGCTGGCGCTGGGTCGCGCGGCCGCCGATGCGCGCGGTCGCGATTTCGATGAGGCCGCCAGGTTCGGTCGGCACGGGCATACCGGCCCACGCAAGCCCGGCGCGATCGGCTTCGCTTCGCTGCGCGCAGGCGACATCGTGGGCGAACACACTGCGTTCCTTGTCGGCGATGACGAGCGCATCGAGTTGACCCATCGTGCGTACGACAATGCAATCTTCGCGCGTGGCGCGCTTGCCGCCGCTGCGTGGCTGGCCGGAAGGCCGCCGGGCAGGTATACGATCGACGATATCGTTGCAGCGCGTGCAGTGAGCTGAATCGCGAACGCGCAAGGACCGCCGGCGCGAACTCAATCCCGATGCGCGGCGTTGCGATCGCGGCCGGCGCCGAACTTCTTGTCGAGCCCGCCCGCGAGCTTCTTGAAGAAACGCGAGGCAACCCCGCGCTGGGTCTTTCGCTGCTTTTCTTCCTCGCTGGTCAGCCACGCCACCTGGATCACGCGGCGTTCGCCCTCGTAGGGCAGGTGTCCGTGGAAGGAATTGTCGGCGCGCTTGAAGATCACGAATTCGCCGTACAGCGGTTTTACTTCCGGCGCGATCGCGGCATCGATGTCGTCGATCCTGGCGAGGAAACGCAGGCAACCGTCGCTGGTATCGTGCCAACTGGAGTTCAGGTAAATCAGCGCGGTCGCGACCTTCGATTTGCTGTCGGTGTGGATGGTGCCGTGGCGCTTGTTGAGGTGGCGGCAGATCGTCACCAGCGTCGGGTATTGGCCAAGATTGTCGATGCCGAGCTTGGCGCCGACCGCGCTGGCGAAGGCAGGCGAAGTCAGCGCATCGACCAGCGCATGGATCGAGGTGCCGCACTCCTTTGCATCGTAGGGAAAAAATCCCGCGCCCGAATATTTCGGGAAATCGCGCTCGAGTTCCGCGCGTGCCTGCTCGGGCAGTTGCCCGTGCGCGATCATGAACGGAAACGGCTCGTCGCGGATCAGCGTGTCCGGGCGATCGAGGCGGGCGGGATCGAGCAAAACGGCGGCGTGCACGGCGAGCTCCTTGCGATGCGCGCATTGTATCGCCGGTGCCGTGCTGCGCCGTGAACGCGGGGCCGGATTCTGCTAACATTGCCGCTTGCCTGAACCACCGATCCCCCGAGCCCGCTCCTGCGCGGCTCGCGGGTCAGCTTGTATCCGGAGTATGCCCATGCCGACCCCCGCCGTGCTTGCTCTCGCCGATGGAACCCTCTTTCACGGCGAGGCCATTGGCGCGACGGGAGCAACCGCCGGCGAGGTGGTGTTCAACACGGCGATGACGGGTTACCAGGAAATCCTGACCGACCCGTCCTACGCGCAACAGATCGTCACGCTGACCGCGCCGCACATCGGGAACACCGGCTGCAACGCGCCGGACGAAGAATCCGTGAAAGTGCGGGCCGCGGGGCTGATCGTGCGCGACGTGCCGCGGCTCGCGTCCAACTGGCGCAGCGTGGAATCGCTGCCGGATTACCTGAAGCGCCAGAACATCGTCGCGATCGCGGATATCGACACCCGCAAGCTCACCCGCATCCTGCGTGACAAGGGCGCCCAGCACGGTTGCATCGTGGCGGGTGATTCCATCGATGTCGATGATGCGATCGCGAAGGCGCGCGCGTTTCCCGGACTCAACGGCGTCGACCTCGCGAAGGTGGTCAGCATCCGCGAACAGCAGGCATGGCGTGAAGGCACGTACGGTCTTGACGCCCAAGCGTTCCGCACGCCGGACACGAAGTACGAGGTCGTCGCCTACGATTTCGGCGTGAAGCGCAACATCCTGCGCCTTCTCGCGGAGCAGGGTTGCGACGTCACGCTCGTGCCGGCGCAGACGCCCGCCGCCGACGTGCTGGCGATGAAGCCCGATGGCGTGTGTCTGTCCAACGGCCCCGGCGATCCGGCGGCTTGCGGTTACGCGATCGAAGCCACCCGCAAGTTCCTCGATGCGAAGGTCCCGTTGTTCGGCATCTGCCTTGGCCATCAGTTGATGGGCCTGGCGCTGGGTGCGAAGACCTTGAAGATGCCGTTCGGCCATCACGGTGCGAACCATCCCGTGAAGGATCTCGACGATGGTCGCGTGCTGATCACGTCGCAGAACCATGGCTTCGCGGTGGACCCCGCGACGCTGCCGTCCAATGTGCGTACGACGCATGTCTCGCTGTTCGATGGTTCGCTGCAGGGTTTCGCGCTCACCGATCGCCCCGCGTTCTGCTTCCAGGGCCACCCCGAGGCGAGCCCCGGGCCGCGTGACATCGCTTACCTGTTCGAGCGCTTCGCGAACCTGATGCAGGAGGCCCGCTGATGCCCCGCCGCAACGACATCAAGACCATCCTGATCATCGGCGCCGGTCCGATCGTGATCGGGCAGGCCTGCGAATTCGACTACTCCGGCGCGCAGGCGTGCAAGGCGTTGCGCGAGGAAGGCTACCGCGTGGTGCTGGTCAACTCGAACCCGGCCACGATCATGACCGATCCCGAGATGGCAGATCGCGTCTACATCGAGCCGATCAACTGGCGCACCGTCGAGAAGATCATCGAGAAGGAAAAGCCCGACGCGCTGCTGCCGACGATGGGCGGGCAGACCGCGCTGAATTGCGCGCTGGAACTGGCCGACCACGGCGTGCTGGAAAAACACGGCGTCGAATTGATCGGCGCCTCGCGCGAGGCGATCCGCATGGCGGAGGACCGCGAGTTGTTCCGCAACGCGATGGATGAAATCGGGCTGGAATCGCCGAAGTCCGCGATCGCGCGCACGCTGGACGAGGCGCGCATGGGGCAGGCGAAGCTGGGCTTTCCGTGCATCATCCGCCCGTCGTTCACACTGGGGGGCACCGGTGGCGGCATCGCCTACAACGTCGAAGAATTCGAGAAGATCGTTTCGCGTGGGCTGGAGTTGTCGCCGACGCACGAAGTGCTGATCGACGAATCCGTGCTGGGCTGGAAGGAATTCGAGATGGAAGTGGTCCGCGACAGGGCGGACAACTGCATCATCGTGTGTGCCATCGAAAACTTCGACCCGATGGGTGTGCACACCGGCGACTCGATCACGGTGGCGCCCGCGCTCACCTTGACCGACAAGGAATACCAGCGCCTGCGCGATCATTCGATCGCGGTGCTGCGCAAGATCGGCGTCGACACCGGTGGCAGCAACGTGCAGTTCGGCGTGAATCCCGCCGACGGCCGCGTGGTCGTGATCGAGATGAATCCGCGCGTGTCGCGTTCGTCGGCGCTTGCATCGAAAGCGACGGGGTTCCCGATCGCCAAGGTCGCGGCCAAACTTGCGGTGGGTTACACACTGGACGAACTGAAGAACGAAATCACCGGCGGCAAGACGCCGGCGTCGTTCGAGCCGAGCATCGATTACATCGTCACCAAGATCCCGCGATTCGCGTTCGAGAAATTCCCGGCCGCCGATCCGCACCTCACCACCCAGATGAAGTCGGTGGGTGAGGTGATGGCGATCGGCCGCACGTTCTCCGAATCGCTGCAAAAGGCACTGCGCGGCCTTGAAACCGGCCACGATGGCTTCAATTCCGGCGGCACCGACTGGAAGACGCCGGAAGGCATGGAATCACTGAAGCGCGAACTGCGCCAGCCTGGTCCCGAGCGCATCTTCCACCTTGGCGACGCGTTCCGCGCGGGACTGTCGCTGGACGACGTGCACGAACTTTCCAAAATCGATCCATGGTTCCTCGCCGCGATCGAGGACATCGTCGCCACCGAAGCGGATGTGCGCGCGGGCGGCATGCGTGCGATCGACGCCGCGCGCATGCGCGAACTGAAGCGGATGGGCTTCTCCGATTCGCGGCTTGCACGGTTGCTGGAGTCCGACGAGCGTGCGGTGCGCCACCTGCGCCACACGCTGGACGTGCGTCCCGTTTACAAGCGCGTGGATTCCTGCGCAGCGGAGTTCGCCACCACCACCGCCTACATGTACTCGACCTACGAGGAAGAGTGCGAGGCGAACCCGACCGATCGTAAGAAGATCATGGTTCTCGGCGGCGGACCCAACCGGATCGGGCAGGGCATCGAGTTCGATTACTGCTGCGTGCA
>JAGWZT010000166.1 GCA_018971925.1 Lysobacteraceae bacterium
AGCTGGTGATCGTCGGGCCATCGAGGCTTTTGGCGAGGCCATCCGCCTCGATCCGCGTTATGCGGCCGCCTACGCGGGGTTGTCCAACGCGTGGCGAGGCTTGGCAGCGCAGAATCTCGGCGGTGCCGAAGCGGTCCATGCGAATGCCAAGGCGCGCGAAGCGGTGACTACCGCGTTGAGCCTGGATCCTGACTCGTCGGCGGCCCATCAGGCGCGGGCGTTTTTGCTGCTCGACGTGGATACGGACTGGACCGGCGCGGAAGTCGAGGCCCGGCGCGCGCTGCAACTCGCGCCCGGCGACGCCGACGCGAAATTCATGTTGGGCAATCTGCTCGCCACGCTGGGGCGGGTCCGGCACGCGGTGGGGCTGACCCGGGAAGCACTGGAAAGCGATCCGCGCCACGCGGGCTGGTACAACTGGCAGGCCACCTACGTCACCGGGCTGGGCCGGCTCGACGACGCGAAGCAGGCGATCAACACCGCGATCGCGTTGCAGCCGGCCGCCTCGGGTTACTACGAGCAGCTTGCCGTCATCGAAATCCTTCGCGGCGATACCAAGGCTGCGCTCGCCGCTGCGCAAAAGGAAAACGACAAGACCTGGCGCGAAGCCGCGCTGGCGCTGGCTTTGCAGGCCGGCGCGGAGCGCGCGACCGCCGATGCCGCCTTGAAGACGCTGATTGCCGATCAGGCCGACATCGCGGCTTTCCAGATCGCCGAGGTGTATGCCTTGCGCAAGGATCCCGACAACATGTTCAAGTGGCTGGATCGCGCGTGGAGCAATCGCGATCCGGGCATCGGGTATCTGCTCTACGACCCGTTCATCCTGCGCTACAGGGACGACCCGCGCTTCGCCGCGTTCTGCAGGAAGGTCGGCCTGCCCACCACCACCGATGCGGTGGCGATGAAGTAGCTGTAACACCCCCTTCGGTACGAAGGGGGTCGTTGCCGCCTGCCTGTGGCAAGCGGCAACGGGGGGATGTCACTGCGCGATGCAAAAGCGCATCCCCCCTCAATCCCCCTTCCTGCGGAAGGGTGAAGACAAAGCAGCAGGGTTGCGGGTTACCCCGCAGCGAACGCCTCGCGCGTCAGGTTCAGCGGCGCGCCGTCGGTACACGCGACGTCGTCCTCGATGCGGATGCCGCCGTATTTGCGGAACGCGTCCACCTTGCTCCACACGACATCCTTCGCCGCCGGTTTGGCTTTCAGTTCCGCCAGCAGCATGTCGATGAAATAGAGGCCCGGCTCGATCGTGGTGACCATGCCCGGTTGCAGCGTGCGGGTCAGACGCAGGTAGGGGTGGCCGTCCGGCTTCGGAATCGTGCCGCCTTGTTCGTCGCGCGCGAAGCCGGCGATGTCATGCACCTGCAGGCCGATCAAATGCCCGAGTCCGTGCGGGAAGAACGTCGATGAAATGCCATTTGCGACGGCGGCTTCCGGGCTGCAGGTGATGAAGCCCTGCTCGCGCAGCGCCTGCATCAGCGCATGGTGCGCGTGGACGTGCAGCTCGGGATAACTTTGCCCGGCGCGCACCTTGGCGCAGAAACCCTGCTGCGCGACCTCCACCGCATCGATCAGCGCCTGGAATTCGCCGGCATCGGGTGAGGCGTACGTACGCGTGATATCGGACGCGTAACCATGGAAGCTGCCGCCGGCGTCGATCAGGAACGAATGCGCGTGCGTCGGCGGATTGCGATCGAAGTGCATGTAGTGCAGCACCGCGCCGTGCGCGTCCAGCGCGATGATGTTGCCGTAGGGCAATTGCGCTTCGGTGAGCCGCGTGGCTTTCAGGTACTCGCAATGGATGTCGAATTCCGACAATCCGGCGCGAAATGCCTTCTCGGCCGCGCGGTGGCCGTGCACGCCGATCTTGCTGGCCACGCGCAGCATGGTGATTTCATACGGCGTCTTGAACGCGCGGCGGTAATGCAGCAGATTCAGGAGCGCCGGCGGATTGTCCGGCTGGATGTCAACCACCGCGGCGTTGGCCTCGCCGACGATCGCGCAACGTGAAGCGTCTTTCGGCAGATGCGCGCGCGCTTCTTCGGGCTTGCGGATCGTCACGATGTCGAAGTGCCCGGTCCAGTAGCCCGCGGGCGCGGCGGGCACGACGTGCCAGTAATCGCGTGGTTGCAGGAATACCAGTTTCGGTTTCGTACCGGGCGTGTACACGATCCAGCTGCCGGGCGCGTCGGTCAGCGGCAGCCAGTTGAGAAAATGCGGATTGGCCCTGAAGGGGTAGCCCTGGTCGTCGAGGAACCAGTCGCGCGGCTGTCCGGCGGCGATCACCAGTGTGTCGCGGCCGCACGCGGCCAGTGCATCGGCGCTGCGCTGTTCGATTTCGGCGAGGTGCGCGGGATACAGCGCGGAAAGATTGTCCTGCGGCGAAGCGGTCATGGCGTCAGCGCGTTGATCTGGAACCGCCATGATGCGGCGAAGCGCGGCGGGGTGCAAAGGGTTGCACCAAGGTTCGGTGTGAACAACACCATCCCCGTCCCGACCCTCCCCTTGGAGGGGAGGTGCCTGTTCATCCCGCGGCGCCGCGTTCCAGCCAGCGATCGAGGCACGCCGCGGCGGCGCCGCTGATGGAGATGATCCTGAGGCCCGACCACTGGTAACCGTTGGTCGCGGCCTGGTCGGTCCACATGGTGTGCACGCCGGCTTCGATTTCCTCGTTCGCACCGCGCGGGCTGGGCAGCCGGAAGCGCAATTGATACAAGGCGTCGTCACGCAACGGCCGGTGGCAGATCAACATCAAACCATTGCGGGAGAGGTTGCCGACGCGGCCGATGTTCTCGCCGCTGATGCTGTCGGTCACCTCGATGGGGACCGCGGTAGGTTTTCGCGGGGCGCTGCGACGTTCGTCGTTCATGTCGCGGAGTCCGTGGTGTCGTTGGTCTTGCCGAATTTCCGCAATCCTGCCAACAGTGCGTTCCATGCGCGGTCGATCATACCGCCATCCTGGTTCGGAAGGACACTCACCTGGCCGCGGGCCATCATCCGCGCGATCTGCTCCAGGGTACGTTCAGGCGATGCCGCGCCGCGTGCGTTGACCACCAGGCAGCGTCCGCTGGACGGCGTGTACCACGCCAGCTTGCGCGCGGCCTTCTGGCCCTGCTGGTTGAGGGTGAACTCCAGCCAGCTTCCGAACGGAAGGGTTTTCAGGGTTTCCAGGGCGCGGCGCTCGCTCGATGTCAGCGGCAACTTGCGTGGGCCGGGTTGCGCCGGGCCGGCTTCTGCTTCGCCGGGTTTGTGGCGCGACTTCAGCCGGATCAGCAGCTCCGTCTGGGTGGGCACCGGCGTACTGCCGGCGTCGGGCGGTTGCTGTGGCAGTTCCAGCGCGTAGCGGGTGATCTGGTCGGCTTCGGTCGCCTGCAGGCCGACCTGGGTCAGGCCGTGATTGAAATCCGCGGCGAGCCTGGTGTTGTCGCGTTCGGGTGGGGCGTCCAACAACTGATCGACGGCGGCCAGCCGTCGGTGGTACGCCTCGCTGTGTTCGCCTTCGCGCAGCAGGGTGAGGGTGAGCGCATCCGTCCACGCGTTTTCCAGCAAGGCATGCACGAGCGGACTGGTCTTGCGCTTCGAGAGGCGCGCGTCGATCGCCTTGGCGGCGGCCGCGCGCGCGTCCTGCAGGCGGTCGCGGCCCTGCGCGGCTTCGACCTGGCGGCGTTCGGCGATTTCCGCGCGGCGCGAGATCAGCTTCAGGTGCGTGTCGAGGTCATCGGCTTCCTTCTCGATGACGCCCATGTCGCCGGTGTTGTCCTCGACGACACGCTTGACGCTGCGTTGCAGGCGCTGGTTCAGCGCGTTGTCGAACTTCTCGTCGCTGCGGTCGAGCCAGAGGTTGGCGGTTTCCAGCACCAGGTTCAGCAGGCGCCGTGCCGGATGGTTGCGCACGGTGAAGAAATTGCTGTCCGACAGCGCGATGCGCAACAGTGGAACCTGCAAGCTCGCCAGCAGCTGCTGCGCGATGCCCTCGCTGCGGGTTTCGGTGAGCAGCTGGTCATAGAGCAGGCCGACCAGATCCAGCGCGTCGCGATGCTCGGGCTGCAACTGCACCGCGTTCCCATGCGAGGCGCGGCGCAGTTGGGCCATCAGGTCGCCGCTCAATCTTGCGCCCGGCTGCGGGGTGGCGCTGCGCGAGGGCAACGCCTGCAACGCACCGAGCGCTTCCTGCAGTTCCGGCATCGAGGCGAATTGCGCGGATTGTGCGGCGGCGGCTTCTGCGTCCGGATTCAGCGCCCGCCGGCGGGCGTCGAGCAGCGCGTGCAATTCACCCATCGGTGGCGAGGCCGGCGCGGTGAAATTGATCGCCGGCGCCATGGGTCCGGATTCATTCGCAGCCCCGGGCGCCGCTTGCGCGTCCGCCGTGGCCGGTCGTGCAGCCGATGCGGCGCGGCGCGGCAGGTAGCTGCGCAGGTCGGGCAGGATGCCTGAACTCTTGAGGTGGTCGTTGAGCCTCGTGTAGAACGCTTCGGCCGCCGCGAACAGGCGTCGATCGCACAGGCGGTAGAACAGCAAGCGGTGTTCGCGCTGCAATCCGAAATCGGTCGCGGCTTCGCCCAGCACCGCCGCGAGCGCGTGCGGCCCGGACGGCAGCGCGTTGTTGTCCAGCGGCGGCGCGGCGACCAGCACGGCGTAGCGGTGGCATAGATCGAAGATCGCGTTGCCGGCGTGCAATTCGGTGCGGGTGGACAGGTCGTCCAGCGCCATGGTTTCGTCGAACTCGTGGAGATCGACCAGCGACAGATCCGCGTCCGTGCGCGGATCGTTTTCGGGCTCGGCCGCTGGCCGGTCGATGCCGGCGAAGCGCTGTTCCAGCAGAGCCATGAACCGGCCGTGGAAGCGCGGGCGCAGTCGTTTGACCTCCTTCAGCGCCTCCATCGCTTCGTGCTGGGCCTGGCCGCCGCTGGATTGCTCGGCGATCCGGAACAACTCGTGTTCCAGGTCGTCCAGCGCCGTACGCAGCAAGGGTTCGAGCAGGCCGCCGCACTCCGCGATCTGTTGCGCCAGCAAATGCCGCGCGCGCGGCGCGAGGTCGCTGCGGTCGGCAAGGGTCGGCATGTGCGGCTGCTTGTTCAATTGTTTTCCCCAAGGGCGCGATGCAAGCTCCTTGCCAGCGCCACCCGCCCAACCCGGCGGATTCTATGCAAGCCGGGGCAAAAGCGCCATGGAGGGCCCCGCGTTCATTCGTCGCCGGTCCTGACCCGCACGGAGACCTGGTCGCCATCCACCTCCACGTCCACCTGCATGGGGCGGCAGCACACCTGACAGTCTTCGATGTAGCTGGCCGAACCGGCCGATTCGTCCACCACCAGCTCGACGGGTTCGCCGCAGTAAGGGCAGGTGGCGGTGATGGCTTCAGGCATGTTGGCAACAGGCC
>JAGWZT010000167.1 GCA_018971925.1 Lysobacteraceae bacterium
GGACGCGCCCACCCGTCGCATTGCCCCGATTCCCCCGTTCCCTTCAGGAGGTTCATTCATGAACGCCATTTCACCCGTCACTTTCTTCCACGCCCCGCACAGTCGTTCTTCCGTCACCCGCGCCATGCTCGAAGAACTGGGTGTGCCGTTCGACCTGGTGACGCTCGACCTGCAACGCAGCGAACAGCGCAGCGACGACTACCTTGCGATCAACCCGATGGGTAAGGTGCCGGCGATCCGCCACGAGGGCGTTTTGATCACCGAGCAGCCGGCGATCCTGATGTACCTAGCCGAACTGTATCCGGAGAAAGGCCTCGCGCCACCCGTCGACGATCCGCTGCGCGGACCCTACCTGCGCTGGATGGTGTTCTACGGTTCGTGTTTCGAACCGGCGATCATGGATTTCTCGCAAAAACGCGAGCCCGTGCCGGCGATGGCCTGTGCGTACGGCGACTACGACAGCGTGATGCGGGTCATCGCCGCGCAGCTGAAGCAGGGACCCTGGCTGCTGGGTGATCGCTTCACCGCCGCCGACGTGCTGTGGGGCGGCGCGCTGAACTACGGGATACTGTTCAAGCTGGTTCCGGAACGGCCCGTGTTGCGTGCCTATGTCGATCGCGTGCAGTCGCGCCCGGCGGTCCGGCGCGCGTTCGAGCTGGACGAAGCCTTGGCCGCGGAGCAGACCAGGCAGCGCGATGAACTGGCGGTCGGTGCCTGATCCGGCGATCATGCATGGATGCGCCGCGCCGATCGCCTGTTCCTGATCATCCATGCGCTTCGAGGACGCCGCACCGCGTTGCCGGCGCGGCGTCTGGCCGAAAGCCTCGGCGTGTCGCTGCGCACGGTGTATCGCGACGTCGCGGACCTGCAGACGTCGGGCGTGCCGATCGAAGGCGAGGCCGGCGTCGGCTACCTGCTGCGCAAGGGCTCGGACATCCCGCCGCTGATGTTCACGGCCGAGGAACTGGAATCGCTGGTGGTGGGCACGCGTTTCGTGCGCGCATTCGCGGGCGAACGTCTGGCCCGCGGCGCCCAATCGGCGATGCTGAAGATCGACGCCGTATTGCCGGAGGAATTGCGTGGGCGCGCCGAGCGCTCGCGCGTGTTCGTGCCGCAACGCTGGTACGAGGCGAAGTCCGGCGTGGTGGACGCCTTGCACGAGGCCATCGAGTCGCGGCGCGTGCTGAAGCTGGAATACCGCGACGCGGACGGCACCACCAGCACACGGGAAGTCGAACCGCTTTGTCTCGCATGCTGGGGGCCGGTCTGGACGCTCGGCGCGTGGTGCCGGATGCGCCGCGACTTCCGCAATTTCCGCCCCGACCGCATGCAGTTCGTCGCCACCGGCGAGATCTTCGCCGAGACGCCCGCGCGCGGACTGGATGCCTACCTCTCCACCATGGGCGTGCGCCGCCAGCAATTCGAGTGACCTTTGGCCCATGCGCGCAGGGGTATGGCCGGCGCTATCGTGGTGGGGTTTCGCTGCGGAAGATGGCCGTGCAACGGGCGCCATCGACCAGTTCGTGGACGGGGTTGCCGGAGACGATCGCATGGTCGGGCAGGGCGGGTTCAAGAAAACGTTGAGCCTTACCGATCTCACCTTCATCGGTCTCGGCGCGATTTTCGGTTCGGGCTGGTTGTTTTCCGCAAGCCACGTGGCGGACATCGCCGGTCCCGCGGGTATCGTGTCGTGGCTGATCGGCGGCGTGGCCGTGTTGTTGCTGGGGCTGGTCTATTGCGAGCTGGGCGCGGCGTTGCCGCACACCGGCGGCGTGGTGCGTTATCCCGTGTATTCACACGGCGCATTGCTCGGGTTCCTGATGGGGCTGATCACGCTGATCGCGTTTTCCAGCCTGATCGCGATCGAGGTCGAGGCATGCCGGCAATACGCTTCCGCGTGGTTTCCGCAACTCACGCGGACCGGTTCGCAGTCGCCGACGACGCTGGGCTGGTTTGTGCAGCTTGCGATCCTCGGGATTTTCTTCCTGCTGAACTATTTCAGCGTGAAGACTTTCGCGCGCGCCAACAACCTGGTCAGCGTGTTCAAGTTCGTGGTGCCGCTGGCGGTGATCGTCGCGCTGCTGTGGTTTTTCCGGCGGGACAATCTCACCATGCACGGTTTCGCGCCGTTCGGTTTCGCAGGCGTCGCGGGCGCGGTATCCGCCGGCGGCGTCATCTTTGCCTATCTCGGGTTGACGCCGATCGTGTCGGTGGCAGGCGAGGTGCGCGATCCGCAACGCTCGATCCCGATCGCGTTGATCCTGTCGGTGTTGTTGTCCACAGGCATCTATCTTCTGTTGCAAGTGGCCTTCCTTGGCGCCGTGCCGGCCGCGATGGTGGCGCACGGCTGGCGTGGCATCGACAAGCTGTTCGCGCTGCCATTCCACGACATCGCGATGGCGCTGGGACTCGGCTGGCTGTCATTCCTCGTAGTGTGCGACGCGGTGATCTCGCCCAGCGGCTGCGGCAACATCTACATGAACGCCACGCCACGCGTGGTCTATGGCTGGGCGCGTGGCGGCACCTTCTTTCGGCTGTTCACGCGCGTCGATGCGAAGTCGGGCATTCCGCGCCCGGCGCTGTGGTTGACGCTCGCATTGGCGGTTTTCTGGATGCTGCCATTCCCGTCGTGGTCGGCGATGATCAGCGTGGTGTCGGCCGCGCTGGTCCTGAGTTACGCCGTCGCGCCGGTCGCCGTCGCCGCGTTGCGGCGCAGCGCCCCCGAAATGCCGCGACCTTTCCGCGTGCGCGGTTTCGGCGTGCTTGGGCCGCTGTCCTTCGTCGTCGCGGCGCTGATCGTTTACTGGTCCGGCTGGGGTGTGCTGTCCTGGCTGCTGGGTTTGCAGATCGTGCTGTACGTGGTTTACGTCGCCTATGTTGCGCGGGACCTATCACGCCGCGCCGAACTCGTGCAAGCCGTGCGCGCGTCGTTGTGGTTGATCGGCTTCTACGCGCTGATGATGGCCGTTTCATGCCTCGGCACTTTCGGCGGTACGGGCATCATCGGATCGCCCTGGGATTCCGTGCTGGCGGTGGTGATCGCCCTGCTGGTTTACGCGTGGGGCGCGCGCACCGGCTTGCCCTCTTCGAGCACTGCAGTGGGTGGGGATGAAGATTAGGCCGTGGCGCGCGAGGCACGCGGCGTGTGCGCAGTCACGGGGGAAGCAAGTTGCCACGGTGTACAAATCATTTCGGAGGACCGGTCCATGACAATCTTTCGTTCGGCTTCGCGCACCCTTTCGCATGCAGTGCGGTGGGCTTCGCTTGCACTGTTGGCGGTTGCGATGGGCACGAGCCTGCCGGCGCTCGCCCAGTCGAAGCCGCGCGGCCCGCAGAAGACGACCACGCCACCGCCGCTGCAATTCCATTACATGGGTCCGCCTGCGGGTGGCCGCATCGCGTCGGTCGCCGGGGTTCCGGGCGACTACTCCACGTATTACATGGGAGCGGCGTCGGGCGGGTTGTGGAAGTCCACGGATGGCGGCCACACCTTCCTGCCGATCTTTGACGACCAGGACACGGCCGCGATCGGTGCGATCGCGGTCGCGCCCTCCGATTCCAGGACGGTCTGGGTGGGCACCGGCGAGCCGTGGTTCATTCGTCCCAGCGACATCTGGGGTGATGGCGTGTACAAGTCCACCGACGCCGGCAAGACCTGGCAGCACACGGGCCTGGTCAACACCGGCCGCATTGCGCGCATCGCGATCAACCCGAAGGATCCCGGCAACGTGCTGGTGTGCGCCGAAGGACGTGGCAACAGCCCGCAACAGGAGCGCGGTGTTTACCGCACCACCGACGGCGGCAAGACCTGGAAACGCACGCTGTTCGTCAACGAACACACAGGCTGCAGCGGCCTCAGCATGGACCCGGGCAACCCCGACACCGTGTTGGCTGGAACCTGGCAAGTGACCGGGCGCACCTGGGCGGAGTTGAGCGGCGGCCCCGGCAGTGGCGTTTATATCTCCCACGACAACGGGCAGACGTGGACGCACGCCACCAACGGCCTGCCGGCACCACCGCTGGGCAAGATCGACGTCACCATCGCGCCGTCCAATCCGCAGCGCATGTACGCGCTGATCCAGACCAGGGACCAGGGTTCGGTCTGGCGCAGCGACGATGGCGGCACCAGCTGGAAAGTGGTGAGCCATGACCGCAATCTCATCATGCGCGCCGGTTACTACATCTTCATCGAGGCCAACCCCAAGGACGCGAACGGCGTGCTGGTATTGAACAGCAGCCCGCATTACTCCAGCGACGGCGGGCTGACCTTCTCGGGCGAAGGCGGCAAGAACGTCAAACCCCTCGGCCCGGCTTCCTGCGGTGATTGTCACGACGGCTGGATCGACCCGACCAATCCCGCGCACTACGTGTTGACCGATGACGGCGGTGCGCAGATCGCCACCGGTGCGGGCACCGCGCTCACGGTCGCGTTGCCGATCGGGCAGGTTTACCACATCGCAAGCGACAACCAGGTCCCCTACCGGATCTATGGCAATCGTCAGGACGACGGAGCCTGGCGCCTGTCCAGCGACATCTCGCTGCCCAGCGGCAACGGATTGCTGCCCAAAGGCGAATTCATGCCGCAGGGGAAGTCGCCCGAAGCGTTCTTCTCCGAACCCCACGGCAAGTTCAAGGTCGACAAGGCATTGCTCGCGCGCTATCCGAAAACCGCTCCGCCGCCGAAGGGCTGGGCCTTGGCGTCGGGCGGCGAGCCGGTGACACCACCGGATCGCAGCGGCTTCGAAGGGCCCAACGAGCCGTCGTCGACCTATCAGTATTTCCCGAACGCCTGCGAGTCTGGCTTCACGGTGCCCGATCCGAATGATCCGGACATCGTCTGGTCGTCGTGCTATGGCAACAACCTGTTTCGTTTCGACCTGACGCAGGGCACTCCGCATGCGGTGTCGCCGTCGCAAATCGCGTTGGATTCGCCACCCAACGAAACCAAGTACCGCTGCCACTGGACAGCGCCGCTGGCGATCGATCCGTTCGACAGCAAGAACGTGTACTTCGGTTGCCAGATGGTGTTGCGCACCAGCGATGCCGGGCATTCGTGGATCGAATTCAGCCCGGACCTTTCGACCCGCGATCCCTCGCGCATCGTGCCCAGCGGCGGCATCATGCAGGACAACCTCGGCCAGTACTACGGCGAAGTGGTGTGGTCCATGGCGTTCTCGCCCATCGAGAAAGGCCTGCTGTGGGCGGGCACCAACGACGGCAAGCTCTGGTACACCATGGATGCGGAAGCGGCACAGGCACCGCAGTGGGTGGATGTCACCGCCAACCTGCACCTGCCGGCGTGGGGCGAGATCAACCAGATTTCACCGTCGCATTTCCACGCGGGCACGGTGTACATCGCCGTGGATTTTCGCTGGGCGGG
>JAGWZT010000168.1 GCA_018971925.1 Lysobacteraceae bacterium
CCCAGTTTGCGCGCGCGGCCCATGATCGTGGCGGGACTGAAATGCGCGGCTTCAAGGAAGATATCGCGCGTGGTGTTGGTCACCCGCGAGTCGAAACCGCCCATCACGCCGGCCACGGCCAGCGGTTTGCGCTCATCGGCGATCACCAGAAATTCGGCGTCGAGTTTTGCATCGCTCTCGTCCAGCAGCTTCAACGTTTCGCCGTCGCGGGCACGCCGCACCACGACCGCACCGTCGAGCTTCGCTTCGTCGAACGCGTGCATGGGCTGGCCGGTTTCCAGCATCACGTAATTGGTAACGTCCACCACCGCGTTGATCGGCTTCACGCCGGCCGCGCGCAGACGTTGCGCCATCCAGACGGGCGTTCGTGCGGCCATGTCGATGCCGCGCAACGTGCGGCCGAGGTAACGCGGGCAATCCGCACCCGCTTCCAGCCGAATCTCCCTGGGTGCGGCAATCACGGATTTCACTGAAGCAGCTTCGAAGGCCTTGGCGCGCGTTCCGAATTCCGCCGCGACCTCATCGGCAAGGCCGGCCATGCCGAGGCAATCACCGCGGTTCGGGGTCAGCTCCACCTCGATGGCGGTATCTGGAAGGCCGAGATACGCCGCCAATGGCTTGCCGGCCGGCGCGTCGGACGGCAATTCCATCAACCCCGAAGCATCGGCGTCGATACCGAGTTCCCTGGCCGAACACAGCATGCCCTGGGATTCGACGCCGCGCAGTCTGGCGGCCTTGATGGTGGTCCCATTCGGCAACGTCGCGCCGATCGTCGCCAGCGGCGCGACCAATCCCGCGCGCGCGTTGGGCGCGCCGCAAACGATCTGGACTTCGCCGTTGCCGGTATCGACCCGGCACACGCGCAGCTTGTCGGCATCCGGATGCGGTTCGCAGGCGATGATCCGCGCGACGATCACGCCATCCAGCGCTACGCCAAGCGGTTCGACTTCCGCCACTTCAAGCCCGCTCATGGTCAGACGCCGCGCCAGCGTGGCGCTGTCTGCGCGGATGTCGACAAGCGAGCGGAGCCAGTTTTCGGAAAATTTCATGATCGTAGGTTTTGTAGGGCGGGTGACAACCCGCCGATCGGTGCATTGGAACGCGGGACCTATCTGGCGGGATACGTGTCAGCTTCTCGGCGGGATTCGCTTCTCCCGCCCTACGCAAACTGTTGCAGGAACCGCACGTCGTTCTCGAAGAACGCGCGCAAGTCGGTGACGCCGTAGCGCAACATCGCCAGGCGCTCGACGCCCATTCCGAACGCGAAGCCCGTGTAACGCTCGGGATCGATGCCGCAGTTCTTCAGCACGTTGGGATGCACCATGCCGCAGCCCAGCACTTCCAGCCAGCGTTCGCTGCCGTCTTCACGATCCCAGCGAATGATGACGTCGGCGCCCGGTTCCACGAACGGGAAGAACGTCGGCTTGAACATCATCTCGAAATCGCGGCCGAAGAACGCGCGAAGGAATTCTGCCAGCGTGCCTTTCAGGTCGGCCATGGTCGAGGAATCGTCCACCAGCAGGCCCTCGACCTGGTGGAACATCGGCGAATGGGTCTGGTCGGAGTCGCTGCGATAGACCTTGCCCGGCGCGATGATGCGGATCGGCGGTGACTTGCCCTTCATCGCACGGATCTGGACCGGAGAGGTGTGGGTGCGCAGCAGGCGTCCGTCGCCAAAATAAAATGTGTCGTGCATCGCCCGCGCGGGATGGTGCGCGGGAAAGTTCAACGCCTCGAAGTTGTGCCAGTCGTCCTCGATCTCGGGGCCTTCCGCAACCGAATAACCGAGCTGGGCGAAGATCGCCTCGATGCGCTCGCGGGTCCGCGTCAGCGGGTGGATCGTTCCACGCCCGCCGTCACGGCCTGGCAGCGTAACGTCGATGCCTTCGGACCCCAGGCGTTGTGCCAGCGCCGCATCCTCCAGGGTTTGCTTGCGTGCCGCGAGTGCGGCAACCAGCTTTTCCTTCGCAGCATTGACTTCGGCACCGCGCGCCTTGCGCTCGTCCGGCGACAGCTTGCCGAGCGATTTCAGTTCCGCGGTGATCGCGCCGCTTTTGCCGAGCAGCGCGACCCGTCGTGCTTCCAGCGCTTCCAGCGTCGTGGTCGCGGCGATCGCGGACAGCGCTTCATCGATGCGTTGCTTCAACGAGTCCATTGCAGCCCCATACAAAAGAAAAGCGGGAAGAAGGCAAGGCCTTCTCCCCGCTTGCTTGCATCATAACTTCCGGCGCGAACGCCGGAACGGTTCAAGCAGCCTGGGCAGCCTTGGCCTTCTCGGCGATCGCCCCGAACGCCGCGATGTCGTGCACGGCGAGGTCCGCCAGCACCTTGCGGTCGATGGTGATGCCGGCCTTGCCGAGGCCGTCGATCAGGCGGCTGTAGGAAAGCCCGAACTGGCGCGCGGCCGCGTTGATCCGCACGATCCACAGGGCGCGGAACTGGCGCTTCTTCTGCTTGCGGCCGATGTAGGCGTACTGCTGGGCCTTGGTGACGGCCTGCTTGGCAACGCGATAGACCTTGCGGCGGGCGTTGTAGTAGCCCTTGGCGGCCTTCAGGGTTTTCTTGTGACGCGCACGCGCGGTGACGCCACGCTTGACTCGTGCCATGGTCGTCTCTCCTTACGCGTAGGGCAGCATGCGCGCGACACGCTTGGTGTCGGACTCATGCACGTGGTTGGGGGCGCGCAGGCCGCGCTTGCGCTTGGTGGCCTTCTTGGTGAGGATGTGCGACTTGAAGGCGTGACCGGCCTTGAACTTGCCGGAAGCGGTCTTGCGGAACCGCTTGGCAGCGGCCCGGTTGGTCTTGATCTTTGGCATGTGCAACTCCGTTTTCGTTTTCGTGACTGGCCTGGGCGGCGATCCTGAGATCACGCTTTCCATCCATGCCCTTGCCGGCTTGTGTTGCGGCGGTCGATATTCCGACTTCCGCGTTTTACCGTCCGCCGATCCGCGGCGGATGGGTTGCCCCGCTACTTTTTCTTGGGGCTGATCATCATGGTCATCTGCCGCCCTTCCATGCGCGGAAACTGGTCGACGACACCGATTTCCGTGATGTCGTTCTGGATGCGATGGGCCAGCTCCATGCCCAGCTCCTGATGCCGCATTTCGCGGCCGCGGAACCGGATGTTGACCTTGACCTTGTCGCCTTCCTCAAGGAACCGCTGCATGTTGCGCAGCTTGATGTTGTAGTCGCCGACATCCGTGGTCGGGCGGAACTTCAGTTCCTTGATTTCGATCTGCTTCGACTTCTTGCGCTGCGCGGCCGCCTTCTTCTGCTGCTCGAACTTGAACTTGCCGAAATCCATGATCCGGCAAACGGGTGGTTCGGCGGTCGGCTGGATTTCGACCAGATCCAGGCCCGCTTCCTCGGCCATCGCCAGTGCCTCGTCGCGCTCGAGGACCCCAACCTGTTCGCCATCGGCGCCGATGACCCGTACACGCGGAACCCGGATTTCGTGATTGCGCCGATTGCCTTTGTTTTCGGTAGCGATACCGTCTTCTCCTGCTCAAGTTCGCCAGCGATGCCTGGCGTGCATTCCGTCAGTGCGGGCCGGATTCGGCTCGCAGGCGCTCGATGAAGGCCTGCAGCGGCATGCTGCCAAGGTCCTCCCCTGAGCGCGTACGTACGGAAACGGCGCCCTTCTCCTTCTCGCGATCGCCGATCACGAGGAGCCAAGGCACCTTTTGCAACGTATGCTCGCGGATTTTATAGCCGATTTTCTCATTGCGCAAATCGGCGTGGGCCCGAAAACCGGCTTCGTTCAGGCCGGCGGCGACCTGCCGGGTGTAATCGGCCTGCCCGTCGGTGATGTTCAGCACCACGGCCTGGACCGGCGCCAGCCAGGTCGGGAAGTTGCCGGCATGGTGCTCGATCAGGATGCCGATGAACCTTTCCATCGAGCCCACGATGGCCCGGTGCAGCATCACCGGCACGTGGCGCTGGGAATCTTCACCCACGTATTCGGCACCCAGCCGGCCCGGCATCGAGAAATCGACCTGCATGGTGCCGAGCTGCCAGTCGCGGCCGATCGCATCGCGCAGGTGATATTCGATCTTGGGGCCATAGAAGGCGCCCTCGCCCGGCAATTCCGTCCATTCGGCCCCGGCCTTGCGCAGGGCCGCGCGCAGGGCCTCCTCGGATTTGTCCCAGATCGCGTCATCGCCGATCCGCGCATCGGGGCGCAGCGCCAGCATCAGCTCCACATCCTTGAAGCCGAAGTCCTCGTACACCTTCAGCGCCTGGCGATGGAATTCGACCACTTCGGATTCGATCTGGTCTTCGGTGCAGAAGATGTGGCCGTCGTCCTGGGTGAAGTTGCGCACGCGCAACAGGCCGTGCAGCGCCCCCGAGGGCTCGTTGCGCGTACAGCCGCCGAATTCGCCGATCCGGATCGGCAGATCGCGGTAGCTGTGCAGGCCGCTCTTGAAAATCTGCACGTGGCCCGGGCAGTTCATCGGCTTCACCGCGTAGGTACGCTTCTCCGACTCGGTGAAGAACATGTTGTCCTTGTAGTTGTCCCAGTGGCCGGATTTCTTCCAGAGGGAAACATCGAGGATCGACGGGCAGCGCACCTCGTCGTAGCCCGAGTCGCGATAAACCTTGCGCATGTATTGCTCGACCTGCTGCCACAGCGTCCAGCCCTTGGGGTGCCAGAACGCCATGCCGGGCGCCTCTTCCTGCATGTGGAACAGGTCGAGCTGCTTGCCCAGCTTGCGGTGGTCGCGCTTCTCGGCCTCCTCGATGCGCGTCAAGTAGGCCTTGAGGTCCTTGTCGTTGAGCCAGGCCGTGCCGTAGATGCGGCTGAGCATCGCGTTGTCGGAATCCCCGCGCCAGTAAGCACCAGCCGTCTTCATCAGCTTGAACGACTTCAGCCTCCCGGTATCCGGAACGTGCGGGCCGCGGCACAGGTCGGTGAACTCGCCCTGCGTGTACAGCGACAACTCCTCGTTCGACGGGATCGATTCGATGATCTCGGCCTTGTAGTCCTCGCCCATGTCGCGGAAGAACCGCACCGCGTCGTCGCGCGACTTCACGCTGCGCGCAAGCGGCAGCGACTCGGCCGCGATCTTTTTCATCTCGGCTTCGATCGCGGGCAGATCCTCGGGCTTGAAGGGCTCGCCCTTGGGCGCGAAGTCGTAATAAAAGCCGTCCTCGATCACCGGCCCGATCGTGACCTGGGTGCCGGGATGCAGGCGCTGCACCGCCTGCGCCAGCAGATGGGCGGTGGAGTGGCGGATGATGTCCAGCGCCTCGGGTGACTTCTCCGTGACGATCTCGACGCGCGCGTCGCGGTCGACGGTGCGAGAGAGATCGACCAGCTTGCCGTCGACCTTGCCGGCCAGCGCGGCCTTGGC
>JAGWZT010000169.1 GCA_018971925.1 Lysobacteraceae bacterium
CAGGCAACACAGGATTTGGCGCCGATCGCGATCGCATCCGGCGCCAGCGGATTTTTCGCGATCGGCGCGCCATCGAAGGGCGCGGCCGGACCGTTGTCGAGGAAGGCGTGCGCATGCGGATGCGCGTTCGCGTCCGCATCGCTGCGCATGTCGGTGCGCGGCAACATTCGCTTGAAGTCTCCGGTGGTCAACGCACTGGCCGGCAACGCGCCCGCATGCGGATTGCCGTCGTTCGCATTCGCCGCGGTTTGCGCAGTCATTGTCGGCAGCATGCGGCTGAAATCCTGTTCGGTCAGCGCGCTTGAGGAAACGGCGGGGTGGACAACCTGCGCGGCGGCGCGCTGGGCGACCAGTAGCGCGCCTGCGACGGCAAGCACGATGAGCAGCGCGATGGCCGGTCGCGGACCCACGCCGCGCACGGTTCGCTCAGATGAAGTCATGGTCGATATCGAAGGCACGCCCGGACCCCGGAAAATTCCGGCCCACCTGCGCCACGGCGTCGTGTGCATGCAGGCTCTCCTGGTGTTCCACGCGGACGCGGAAGCCGGCGATGTCGCGGTCCGAATCGAGCGCACGCCGGATGCGGCGTGCCGCGTCCTCGCAGAACATCGGGTTTTTGCCATTTATCAGCGCGAAAGCCTGCTCGTCTTCGCGTTTGACAGCAGTCTGCACCGCCGTTCGCAGTGAGCGTTCGACGCGATCAAGCAGGCCGACCAGATCCGGTTGCACGCCGCTGACGTACCGCACCTGCAATCGCGCGACGCTGCGCTGCGCGTGCGGGGTGGCGACGATGCCACGCCCGTTGCCCAGCCATTCGAGCACGGCAGCATGCTCGAGCGGCTCGCGCTCTCCGAAATCCCTGGCGAACCGTTCCTGTATGAGCTGGCGCGACAACGCCGCCGATGCCGGACAGGTCGATGAGTACACGACTTGGGTACGGAGTTCGAGATGGAAGACCCCATCGATCAGGCTGGCTTCGAGCGAGACCGGGTAGGCGCGCCATCCGTGGTGGCCGCTGCGCAGCGCCATCCGGCGCACCAGATAATCGAAGTGGACCCCGATGCGTGCACGGTCGGCCAAATCCTCATGTGATTCCAGGAAGGTGCGCAGCAGGGATTCCAGCAATCCCGCGGTCACGAGCTGCATGCCGAGATGCTGGTTCATCAGGAGGTACAGACGCGACATGTGGATGCCGCGCCGGTCCGGTCGTTTCAGGTTGACAAAGGCGTCCACCTGCGCATGGCAATTCTGGATGTCGCCATCGCCACCATCGAAGAGGATCGGTGTTGCGATGCGCTGCATGCCCACCCAGTCGATCGCGTCATCATGAAGTGCCAGGGTCTGCGCGGCGACATCCGGCCTTGGGCAGGCGGTGTCGGAAACGTGCCCTGCACCGGGAATCCCGTCGGCCCGGGAAAAGGGCCGAACATGGCGCAGCGCCGCTTCGGAAGCAGCCGGGCGTGGATTCGGGGCCGGCTCCGTTCGACCGGAAGGCGAAAGCGCGGATTCCGCATCCACGCTATTCATGGTGCGACGCCGCCGAATCGCGCAACGTCGTCACCGCGGCCGCGGCGTTGACTTGCAATACTCCCTCGGTGACTTGGCTGGTGCGCAACAGGAGATCGCGAAGCGTGGGTGCCCGCATGTCGGGCGAGATCGAAAGCAGCAGCGCAGCGATGCCGCTCACCTGGGCCGCGGCCATCGATGATCCGGATACGAAGTCGTAGCCGCCGCCGGGTTGGGTGGTGAGAATGTCGTGGCCGGGGGCGCTCAGCACACCGGGGGGCGCCTGGGACGACCGGCTTGCACGCACGGTGATCACGCCCGGCACGCTGTCCGGGAACCCGCCGAGATTGCCGTCCGGTGGCATCGCCGCTATCACGATGCGATCCCGGTCCAGCAACTGTTCGAGCAGCCTGGCGAGCAGCGGATCGGCCGGTCCGCCCAGACTCATGTTGACGATGCGGGCGCCGGTGTTGTCCATGACCGCCGCCAACGCCTTCGCGAGCGTGAAGGAATTGCAGCGTGCACCTGCTCCGGATTCGGGGGCGTACCAGCATGCCCGGTAAACACTGAGCGTGGCCTCGGGTGCCATGCCCACGATGCCGATGTGGTTGTTGCCGATCGCGGCGATGACCCCGGCGACTTCGGTGCCGTGGGCGTCGCTGTCGAACTTCGACGGGTCAGGGTCCTGGTTGACCTCGTCGTGCACGCCCCGAAGCTGGCCGCGCAGGTCGGGGTGCGCCATGTCGGCGCCGGTATCCACCACCGCGATGTCGACCCCGCGGCCTTGGCTGAAAGCGTGTGCGCGGGCGGCATCGGTATCGATGAAACCGCGTTCGAGACCCACATACGGGTCGTTGTATCGGCGCGGTGCGGGGGGCGGGCCGGAGTAGACGGAATAGCCGTGCAACGGCTCGGCAAGTTGCACCCGGGAGTTCCCGGCAAGCTGCTTGAGCAATGTTTCCCGTTGCATGCCGCGCGGTGGTTCCACCACGACGCAGTAAAGCCTGAGGGACTTGATGGGCCAACCCTTGAGCTCGCGCCAGCCATAGTTCCGCTGCAACGTCGTGAGCGTGAGCGCCGCATGCATGCCGGCGCCGCCGTAGTGTCCGTCCCGGACGTAACCCAGCAAATTGGAACCCGCGTGGGTGGAAGGCGGGGCCAACGGATCGGCGACGGCCAGCACGATGTCGCGCCCCGGGTCGAGCGACGCCGCATCGACGACCGACGGACGCTCCGGTGCTGTGCTGCCGCCGGCGGGAACCGGAGCGTGCGCGTGCGCGCAGGCGGCGCACCAGACCAGGGTTGCGGCGATGAGGAGCGGGACGCCGCGTTTCATGGCCGGTCGTCGATGGGCTCCGCAAGGCGGATACCGTGCGAGGCGCGCAATTCCGGAATCAGCTGCGCCGCTTGTGCGGGGGACCCCTCCGGCACGACGGTGTAGGCGCCGACCGCGTTCGGGCCGTCGGTGACCCGCAGGTCCAGGTTGTGCAGCAGCCGGTTCCACTCGGACAACGTCATCGATGTCGCCGGCACCACCCGTATCGCACCCGCCGGCTCGAACAACGCGGGCTGGCTCAAAGTCCTGTATTGCGCGGTGTGGTCCGACCACAGCCTCGCGCCGAGAACCCCGATCCCGATCGCCTCCACCAGCACCGCCACGGCCAGCGCACCGGCCAAACGGTTGCGTGGCCACGCGCGTGCGGGCAGCGTTTTCGGCTCGGGCATGTCCAGCCGCTCCATCAAACGTTTCAGCCCCGCGTCTGCATCGACCGCAATATCCGGAGCCAGCGACAGCGCCGAACGCAGCCGGCTCTGCTGCGCAAACTCCGCGCTGCACGATTCGCACTGCGCCAGGTGATGCATCAGCCACTCGCCTTGTTCGTGCGGCGCGGTTGCCTGCAATACCCATGGCATGATTTCCCATGCGTGGGCGCAATCCTTGCCGGAATTCGTTTCGATCGTCATGACGCGTTCTCTTGTTGTTGTGCCGGCGGGTCGCCCCCCAGGAGCGGGAGCACGTTGCGCAGCTTGATGCGCGCGTGGAACAGGCGTGCCTTCACGGTCCCGACGGGGGCCTGCATGATGGCGGCAACTTCATCCAGGCTGTTGCCGACCCCGTAAACCAGTTCGACCACGACGCGCTGGTCCGCGGACAAGTGCTCCATCGCCTTGCCCAGCCAGTCGCGCAACTCGCGGTCCTCGTCCGGGTCGTGCGCCGGACCCCGCCCTTCGCGCATCGCGTAATCGTCGACGGGTTCATCGCCGCGCTGCCGCAGGGCCTTCAGCCCGCAGCGGTAGGCGATGCCCATGATCCAGGTCGAGACACGGGAGCTGCCCTGGAAGCTGCCCGCTTTTCGCCATGCGATCCAGAAACTGTCATTGACGATTTCCTCGATCAGGTCCGCACGCCGGGTCAACCGCGACAGGAAGCGGCACAATCCGCCGTGATAGGCGCGGTAGAGCGTTTCCAGCGCCGCATGATCGCCCGCGGCCATGCGTTGAAGGAGCATGCGATCGCGCGCATCGACTTCGCGTGTGGACTCGTTCATCGGTCCGCCTGGACGACCGTTTTCTAAAGTGGGTTCCCGTTCGGGGCTGGAAGGTTGCGTGCCGGATTCGTCAAGGAATGGGAAAAGCGGGGCGCCCGCCTCAGAACGACCACGAAATCGTGGCGAGCCACGACGCGGCGGCCTGCCTGCGCAGATATACGGGTGCCGCCGAATCGACAAGGACGCGGTCGAGTTCCACCTGCCACGTGCCGTGGCTCCATATCAACCCCGCCTGCCCGTAGCGGTAATAACCGGTGTGGTAATACTCCGGGTTCCCGTCGGACACCGCGTAGCGCGCGATCCCCACACCCGCCGTGATCCAGAAGTCCCCCGCCAGCGGCCGGTGGAAATTCAGGTCGGCGGCGGGGTGCAGCTTGTGCCTGTCCGCTCCAGGAAAGTAGGCGCACGCCACGCCGAATGTCAGCAGGTCGCGGTACGCCAGGTACACGCCAGGCTCGTAGGCATTGGCGCGAAGACGGCTGGCGTAGTGGTAATAGAGGACGCCCGTCTGTATCCGCCAGTTATCGGAAAGGGAAAAGGTTCGCCCCAGCCGCGCCACGGCCGCGGCCACATGTCCCGGCGAGTCCAGTTCGACATCCCCGGACAGGGCCAGTGACCATCCGGACGGAGTCGTCCAGGAAACGGCTCCCTGCAGCACGGGGGACGCGGGGGTGATGGCCAGGCCACGGTCAACCAACTGGGACGTGATCGCGACCCCTCCACTCAGATCGCCCGCCCGGACGTGAACGGGTGCGATCAGGCACGCCGCGAAGATCGTCGCCACGACGCCCCGGACAGGTCGCGCGGCTACCGCCCGTTCCATGCAGCGGCCGTGCCGCCGGGCGCGCGTCGGGCGCCGGGGCGGTCCGGATTCAGCGCGGAGGAGATGCCGCATCATGCTGCGGTTCCCTCTGCGTCATGGAGCACGCTCGCAGCCGACGCGGCGTTCATCGCGAAATCCTTGCCGTTCTTCGCGACCCGACCTGATGCGGTGCCCATGATAGCTGCGCAGGTTTGGGCCGCGGTGCAGTTGCGTCGCATCGTTCCAGATCACGGATGCCGTGTCGAATGCGCCGTGTTGAATCCGTGTTATGGGCACCTGACGGGCGAGCCGATCGATGATAGCGCCACGCGTCGATTTCATTGATTCAACCAAAGCGATCCGTAGTGGAACCCATAGCGTGGTCCCGCCACGGCATTCCGATCATTTTCGACCCGGATTCCATGTTCGCACCAGGCACCCCGCCGGTTGAGGCGCAACTGCTCGATACCCA
>JAGWZT010000170.1 GCA_018971925.1 Lysobacteraceae bacterium
GCGAGGATCAGCAGCAGCATGCCGATCACGCTGGCCAGCAGATGCGAGACTTCCAGCACCGACAGTGGCAGCACGCTGCGCAGGATCGCCATGCGATCGGGCAGCGCCTTGGTGGCGCCGGAAAACAACAGCACGGCGCCGGACACCAGCGTCAGTCCCGCGAAGAACGGCGGCAGCAGCCCGGCGAACCATGGCGACCACGGCACGTGCCGGCGCAGGCTCTGGGCCTCGCGCTGCAGCACCAGCACCGTTGCGGCGCCGAGCGGCATCAGGTAGTAAATGATGCGGAAGGTCGCGAGCGAACCAAGGATGGGCGCGGCAAGATGCGTGTTGCCGGTCGCGTGGAAGCCCGCCAGCATCACCGCTTCGAATACGCCCAGCCCGCCCGGAACGTGGCTGATCAATCCGGCGATCTGCGCGACCACGAAGATCGCGAGGAAATGCCCGAAGCCGGCATTGAGGCGATCCGGCATCAATACGTACATCACCGCCGCGGCCAGCCACCAGTCGACGGCGCCCACCGCCACCTGGCGTATCGCATGCATCGGCGCCGGCAAGCGCAATTGCCAGCGCCACAATTTCAGCGGGCGTCGAACGAAGCTGCCGAGAATCCACGCCAGCGGGATCGCCACCATCACGCTGGCGAACGCGACCCGCCAATCGCTCAACGGCAGGCCCGATGGCAACGGCACCACCAACAGCGTCACGCCGGTCAGCGCCAACAGCCCCAGCCAGAAGCTCAGCGTGCAATACAGGACCAGCTTGCCGATCTCGGCCGTCGAGAGGCCGTTTTGCAGGTAGAAGCGATAGCGGATCGATCCGGATACGAGCAGCGACATGCCGACGGCGTTGCTGAAGGCATAACTGATGAACGAGATCAGGGTGACGCGCCGCCACGGCAATCGTTTGCCGATCGCGGCCAGGCCGAAACGGTCGTAGAACGACATCACGCCGAACCCGAGCGTGGTCAGCGCGATGGCCAACACCAGCCGTTGCCGCGACACGCCTTCGACGTAGTGGCGGATCTCGTTGTAGGTGACGTGGCGCGCGAGCAGATGCAGCGCCCACAGCGCGAGGGCCAGCATGCCCAGCGACACCAATGGCCCCGCGACCCGGCGCAGCCACACGCTGCGCGGGCTGGGCGGCGTCAGCGCGCCATCGGCGCCTGGCATCTGCGCAAGGTTCTCCACCAGCCGGTCACATTCCCCTGAAAGGCGCCAGTTTAAGGCACGCGCCACAGCCGCCCGTGAATGACGGCATCATCAAGGAGCCTCTTGTGAAAAGTCAGGCCACGAAACCCTTGGCCATGGATGGCGGCTTCAAAGGACGTTCCGGTGCCTGGTGGGTCGATGAGTCCCCATCCGTCGAGCGTTCACAGGGTGCGGCGATCAGGGACGATCGCACCCATCAGTGCGCGCTGCCGAACCCGGATCCCGCAAAATCGATCCGCGGCGGCTGGTCAGCGACGTCCAGCAGCACCTGCGCGTAGGGTTCGTCGAAGCTGACGGTGGAAATTTCGTCCCAGCCGAAGAACGACGGCTCGCGCAACCATTCGGCGTCGGGGGTGATTTCCTGCAGTGTGAACCCATCTTCCTCGATCCCGAGCGGGCGGCCGATGTAACAGACCTCGTGCTCATCCTCGGTATCCACGTGCACGCACATCACCGCCGCGTATTCGGCCGCGGCGCGCACCACCTGGGTGACATCGTCCAGGGGGAAATTGCGCGGCAGGCGCGGGTGGATGTTGCGGATCGCCAGCGCCTTCTCCATGAAGACGTGGTGGCTGTCCGGTGCCTCGACCTCAGTGATGTCGGCCAGCCGCATCGCATACAGGCCGTCAAAGCTGATCTGGTCGCCGACCACCCACATCAGCAGCCATTCCTTGCCGATGCCCGCGAGATAACCGCAGAAGCTGCCATCCTCGATGTCGTTGCGCCACACCCGCACCAACTCACTGCGTTGCATCGCGCCGCGCAGCTTCGGGCGTGGACTCTCGGATTGAAATTTCAGAACCTTGCCCATGGCGTCATTCTAGCTGGAGCGGACAAGAGTTGCCCGGCCGCGGGTTTCACAGGATGTAGCGCGACAGGTCTTCGTTCGAAGCCAGATCTTTAAGGCTTTTATCGACATATTCGGCGTCAATCGAGTAGCGTTCGCCGCTTTTGTCTGCGGCCTCGAATGAGATCGACTCCAGCAGCCGCTCCATGACCGTCTGCAGGCGGCGGGCGCCGATGTTCTCCGTGCTCTCGTTCACCCTGAAAGCCACCTCGGCCAGCTTGGCGATGCCGTCGTCGGTGAATTCCAGCTCCACGCCCTCGGTGTTCAGCATCGCGGCGTATTGCTTGGTCAGGGCGTTGTGCGGCTCGGAAAGGATCCGTTCGAAGTCCTTCACCGACAGCGCCGACAGCTCGACCCGGATCGGCAGGCGGCCCTGCAACTCGGGGATCAGGTCCGAAGGCTTGGCCATCGAGAACGCGCCCGAGGCGATGAACAGGACGTGGTCGGTCTTGACCGGCCCGTATTTGGTGGAAACGGTGGAACCTTCGACCAAAGGCAGCAGGTCGCGCTGCACGCCTTCGCGCGAGACGCCCGCTCCGCCCCAGTCGCTGCGTTGCGCGACCTTGTCGATTTCGTCGATGAATACGATGCCGTTCTGCTCGCAGTTCTCGACCGCCTGCGCGCGCAGCTCGTCGTCGTTGAGCAGCTTGCCGGCTTCCTCGTCGATCAGCATCGGGCGCGCGGCCTTGATCTTGAGTTTGCGTTTCTGGATCTTGCCGCCGCCCATGCTCTGGAACATCGAGCTCAGTTGCTGCGACATCTCTTCCATGCCGGGCGGCGCCATGATCTGGACGCCGACGTTCATGGAAAACTCGAGTTCGATTTCGCGCTCGTCCAGCGCGCCTTCGTGCAGTTGCTTGCGCAGTTTGCCGCGCGTGGAGGAATCGGAATCGATCTGTTGCGCTTCGCTCGGCTGGTCCCAGCCGCCGCTTTGCTCGCGGCGCGGCAACAGCGCGTCGAGGATGCGTTCGTCGGCGTGTTCTTCGGCTTGCGATTTCACGCGTTCCTTGGCGAGATCGCGGGTCAGCTTGTAGGCGACATCGGCCAGGTCGCGCACGATGGAATCGACGTCCTTGCCGACGTAGCCGACCTCGGTGAACTTGGTGGCTTCCACCTTCACGAAGGGGGCTTTCGCGAGCGTTGCAAGGCGGCGTGCGATCTCGGTCTTGCCGACGCCGGTCGGGCCGATCATCAGGATGTTCTTGGGCGTCACTTCGTTGCGGAACGAAGGTTCGAGCTGCATCCGGCGCCAGCGGTCGCGCAGCGCGATCGCCACGGCGCGCTTGGCGTTGTGCTGGCCGATGATGAAGCGGTCGAGTTCATTGACGATTTCGCGGGGAGTGAGTTCGCTCATTTTTTTCTCAGAGTTCTTCGATCGTCACGTTGTGGTTGGTATAGATGCAGATGTCGCCGGCGATGCCCAGCGCCTTCTCGACGATGGCACGTGCGTCCAGGCTGGAGTTGTCCAGCAGTGCCTTGGCCGCGGCCTGCGCGTAAGGGCCGCCGGAACCGATCGCGATCAATCCATGCTCGGGTTCCAGCACGTCGCCGTTGCCGGAAATCAGCAATGACGCATCCTTGTCGGCCACCGCCAACATGGCTTCGAGGCGGCCGAGCCGGCGGTCGGTGCGCCATTCCTTGGCCAGCTCCACCGCGGCGCGGGTCAATTGGCCGTTGTGCTTGGCCAGCTTGTCCTCGAACAGTTCGAACAGCGTGAAGGCGTCGGCGGTGGCGCCCGCGAAGCCCGCCAGCACGTCGGCGTTCTTGCCCAGCCGGCGAATCTTGCGCGCGTTGGCCTTCACCACGGTGTTGCCCAGCGTGACCTGGCCGTCGCCGCCGAGGACGACCTTGCCGTCCTTGCGTACGGACAGGATGGTGGTGGCGTGGAACGATTCCATGGCGGTCTCTTGGCGGCGGGCGATTTCGGCTAGGTGGGGGCGGCCCATGGCGATGGCAAGCGCGCTGCTGCTGGCCCGCAGGGGAGCGGCAGGCCTGCCCTGCCCGAACGATGGCTTGCGTCCCGTTGGGCAGGCGGGAGGGGCGGCGTGCACACGGCGGCATTGCGCGAAATTGGCGTGACGAGTATCGTTAAAGCGCGGTTAACGGGAGGGGTGACTTTTGGCAGGGCGCCTGAGTTCGCTTCGTATCTGTGAGTCCGGTGCGGCCAAAGATCGCGCTGGCGTTTTCCTCATTCGCTGGAGAGACCATGAATCACAAACAGAAACGCTTGTCGCTGGCCGTGCGTGTAGGGTTGACGGCGGGCCTGGTCGCTGTCGCAGGCTTGGCGCAGGCGCAGCAGGCGCCGGCTGACCAGTCAACGCAAACACAGGATCAGTCGAAGAGCAATCCCAAGACCCTGCAAACCGTGGTCGTTACCGGTTCGCTGATCCGGCGCGTCGATACCGAGACCGCCAGCCCGGTCACCATCATCGACCGCCAGAACATCACCCGTTCCGGCAAGCCGACCCTGGGCGACGTCCTGCAGCAACTGCCGAGCATCGCCGGCGACGCGACCAACCCGCAGAACAACTCCAACGGCGGCGGTGTTGCCACGCCTTTGACCGAAGGCGGTGACGGCGCCTCGCGCGTGTCGTTGCGCGGCCTCGGCACCGGCCGCACGCTGGTGCTGATCGACGGCCAGCGCATGCTGAACGCCGACCTGAACCTGGTGCCGCAGAACATGGTGCAGCGCATCGACGTGCTGGCCGAGGGCGCATCCACGACCTATGGTTCGGATGCCGTGGGCGGCGTGGTCAACATCCTACTTCGCCATGACTTCGACGGCGCGGAGATCAGCGCGAACACCGGCGTCTCCGGTCATGGCGACGGCCAGCGCCACGGCATCAGCCTCACGATGGGGCACAGTGGCGACAGGTACAACATCGTGGGCGGCCTCGACTACAACAAGTACGACGCGGTACCCAACTCCCGGCGCGATTTCGCGGCTCATCAGTTGTACCTGTCCGACGGACAAGTTTCCGTGGCCGGCTCGCAATCGATCCCCACCGGCCGCGTCCAGCTGCCGCCGGCCCTCGCGGGCCAATTCGGTTGCGCGACCGGCAAGGTCACGCTCGCCAGCGGCAGTGGCTCCAACCTGGGCGATTACCGCTGCTTCACTGGCAGCGACCGCTTCAATTACGCCGCCTACAACTACATCCAGGTTTCGCAGCAGCGTACCGATGGTTTCGTGCTCGGCAGCTTCAATTTGACCGACAACCTCACGGCCTTCGTCGATGCGTTCTACAACCATACC
>JAGWZT010000171.1 GCA_018971925.1 Lysobacteraceae bacterium
GATCCGTTGCCGGGAGCGACCGTAGCGTTGATGCACGCGCTGGTCGAAAGCGGCGCCGACCTGATCGAATTGGGCGTGCCGTTTTCGGATCCCATGGCTGACGGGCCGGTCATCCAGCATGCCGACGAGCGCGCACTGCGCAATCACGTCGGCGTTGCGGACATCCTTGGCTGGGTGCGCGCGTTTCGCGAACGCGATCTGGAAACGCCGATCGTTTTGATGGGATACCTGAATCCCATCGAGGTCCACGGGATCGAACGTTTTGCGCGCGAGGCGGTGGACGCGGGCGTGGACGGCGTGCTGGTGGTGGATTGCCCCGTCGAGGAGGACGCGACGCTGCAGTCGCTGCGTGCAGCGGGGCTCAAGCGCATCCTGCTGGTGGCACCCACGACTTCAAATGCGCGACTGGCGCGCGCAATGGAAGCGGCCGAGGGCTATCTGTACTACGTATCGTTTGCAGGCATCACCGGTGCGGCAAAGTTGTCCGCGCAGGACATCGCCCAACGCGTCCGCGAAATTCGCCAGTCTGCCCGCGTGCCGGTTGCGGTCGGTTTCGGCATCAAGGATGCGGACAGCGCAAAGGCGGTCGCCGCATTCGCCGACGCGGTGGTGATCGGTTCCGCGCTGGTGGCGACGCTGGCTGGTGCAAGCGGCGGAGAGGATGCCTGCGCCCGTGCGCGCGGGTTTCTTGCTCCGATCCGGGCCGCGCTCGATGACCTCGAAAACGGCGTTTGATTGGACCCGTGCTGTTTTCATGCCCATGCAGCATATTGATTACAAACAAGTTTCACCCGGCTTGATCTAGATCAAGACATCCTTTGGTGCCGGGTGTACAAGGGTCCGCCGCTGCTGCAGCGTAGGAGGGGTACCTACATGATCCTGCAGAATGTCGTCTGGACGCTCGCGCTGGTGGGGATGGGGCTGGTTGCGTTGGGTTTCATCCACGTCATCATCCAGGCGGGCAAACCCGCTGACGAAGATGCGACCCGCAAATCCACGCACACGGCGCACATGCTGCAGGCGTGGTTGTTCGTGGTGCTGTTCGTCGGCTTCGTGGCCGGCAGTTGGGCCACGCTTCGTCATTTCCCCATACCTCCGCAGAACGGCACGCTCGATGCGCAGCAGGTCGTGGCCGTGGTCGGGCGCCAATGGTCGTGGCAGATCACGCCCGCCACCGTCAAGGCTGGCAGCGTCGTCGAGTTCCGCGTCACCAGCGACGATGTGAACCACGGATTCGCGCTCTACGCGCCGGATGGCCTCATCGTGGCCCAGACCCAGGCGATGCCGGGCTACACGAACAAGTTGCTGCACACCTTCAAACAGCCCGGAACCTACACGGTGCAATGCCTCGAGTACTGCGGGCTCGGGCATGCGCCAATGAAGACTACCCTCGAGGTAGTCGCAGCCAACGGAGAGTGACCATGGCTTCACTCACCATGTATCCCGACGACGAGCGACTCGCGGGCGGCACCCGCACAGCCTTCAACCTGTACATCATCACCGCGGTGGCGCTGTTCGTGCTGATGATGCTGGTGGGCCTGACCATGCGCATGGCCCAGGCCAAGTGGCTGGACGTGCCGCCCGACCTGTTCTATGAGCTGCTGTCCATGCACGGCGCCGGCATGGTCGGCACGATGGCGCTGGTGACCACCGCGGTGATGTGGTTCTTCCTGCGCAAGTACGTGCGTCTGCACCTGTGGGCGTTCGTCGCGAATTATGTGCTGTTTCTGCTCGGGGCGTTGTGCATCATCGTGTCGATCTTCGTCGGCGGCTACGGCGCATTGTGGACGTTCCTGTATCCGCTCCCGGTCCATGGGGTGGGGATGTGGACGGGGGACTGGTCGGCGCTGTTCCTGGTCGGTTATCTCCTGATCGGCGTCGGTTCGCTGTTGTTCTACCTCGACGCGGCGGCGGCGATCATCAAGGTGCATGGCAACCTGGGTCGCGCGCTGGGCCTGCAATGGTTGTTCGGCGGGACCATCGATCAGAACCACCCGAAGGCCGTGGTGGCCAGCACCATGGTCATCATCGCCAACTCGCTCGGCATCCTCGCCGGCGCGGTGGTGCTGGTGATGAGCCTGATCAACATCTTCTATCCGCAGGTGGTGCTGAACGCACTGGTCGCCAAGAACCTGATCTACTGGTTCGGGCACATGTACATCAACGCCACGATCTACATGGGCGTGATCGCGGTGTACGAACTGCTGCCGCGCTACACCGGGAAACCGTATCCGATTTCGCGTCCGTTCCTGTGGTCGTGGGCGGTCAGCACCGTGTTCGTGGTCATCGTGTTCCCGCATCATCTCCTGATGGATTTCGCGCAACCGCGCTGGCTGGCGATCGTGGGCCAGGTGGTTTCGTGGGGCGCCGGGTTCCCGGTATTCCTGGTGACCGCGTACGGGGCGCTCACCAATATCTACCATTCCAACATCCGCTGGACCATGCCGTCCCGGCTCATGATCCTGTCGATGTTCGGCTGGGCCGCGGGCATCGTGCCGGCCATCCTCGATGGCACGATCCGCATCAACTCGGTGATGCACAACACCCAATGGGTGCCGGGTCATTTCCATTTCTACATTTTGCTTGGTGTGCTGGCTATGGCGCTGGCGCTGATGTTCCACGAGATCGGCAGCCGCGCGAACGCGCCGCCGAATTCGGGCACGGACAGGCTGGGGTTCCCGGTCTATCTGGTGGGTGGCCTGATCTTCGTGTTCGGGTTCCTCGACGGTGGTCGCGTGAGCGTGCCGCGGCGCATGGCCGAGCACCTGCAGGCGTGGACCTTCACCGACAAGATCGGCTCGGTCGGCGCCATCCTGGTGGTGCTGGCGATGTTGTACTTCGCGATCCGCATCATTGTCGGGCTGTTGAAGCCGCCATCGCCGTCACCCGGAGTTGCCGGTGTCGGTACTACGAACGCTGCTGGCTAGCCTGTTGTTTCTCGCCGCAGGTGCGGCGACCCTCGCGGGCGCCACCGACGGATTCCGGGCGTTCACTTCCGAAACCGCGCGCCGCATCGATGTGCGCGAACATCCCCGCGCGCTGCCGCCAGTACCGCTGCAGACCGCCGATGGCCGCACGACGAGCTTTGCCAGCCTGCGCGGGCGTTGGCTGCTGGTGGAATTCATCTACACCCGCTGCATGACGTATTGCTCGGTCCAGGGCAGCGAATTCGCGAAACTGCAGGATCGTCTCGCCCGGCCGATCGCGGATGGCCGGGCACTTCTGCTCAGCGTCAGCTTCGACCCGGCGCATGACACTCCCGCGCAACTGGCCGCGTACCAGCACCGTTCGGGCGACCGCGGAAAGGGTTGGCTCGCAGTGCGCCCGACCAACGCGCCGGACCTCGCTACGCTGAAACGCGTGTTCGGCGTGATTGCGGTGCCCGATGGACTGGGCGGCTACGTCCACAACGCCGCGATTGCGGTGGTCGATCCGCGCGGACGGCTGGTTGCGATCACGGACTGGGATGCACCGGGCGAGGCGGAGCAATACGTCCTCCACGGTCCGGCGCAGTGATCATGTCGCCGCGCCGGAATCCGTGGATTGGCGTGGTGCTGTGGCTGGCGCTCGCGCTGCCGCCGGTTCGGCACGCACTCGAGGCCACGATGACCCTGCAGATGTTGGTACAGATCCCGCTGCTTGCGTTCGCAGGATGGTGCATGGCGGCGTTCATGCCGCGCCGGTGGATCGATGCGGCGGCCGCGTGGAATCGCAGCGGCATCAGCGGATTCGTGCTGGCCTCGTTGGCGGCGATCGTGTGGATGTTGCCGCGCATGCTGGATGCCGCGCTGGATGCGCCGTCGGTCGAGATCACAAAATTCGTCAGCGTGCCGCTGTTGATCGGGGCGCCATTGAAGATCAGTTGGCCGCGGGCGGGGTTCGTCGTGCGCGGCGTGTTCCTGGTGGAGGTGATCGCGATGGCGATTCGGCTGGGCTGGCTGTACCTCGTTTCGCCGGTGCGGTTGTGCAGCAACTATCTTTTGAGCGACCAACAACAACTCGGCAGGATCATGCTGGGGATCGGTGCGGCGATTTGCCTGCTGCTGGCGTGGAAACTGGTATGGGGCCGCATCGATGTCGACGCGGCCCGGGATCGTTGAACCCACCCGCATGCTATGGTTTGAATTTCCGTTCGTCCCGGGCGCATTGGCACGGGCTTGAACGGGGATCGGCTCGAAGCCGGAGGACAATGACGTTCCGGTCCGGATGCTCACTACCGCAACGCGAAGGAGCTTGTTTTCAAACCGATGCACTACGCGGGGAGCGGCATGGTTTCGGCGGGATTGCCTGGCGGTGTATCCTTGGCGGTTGTAATCCAGCGGGGAATTCCTCGTGTCCTGGCTGCAGAAACTGACCACACCAAAAATCCGCACCGAAGGCACGGCCGGCCGCGGCAAGGTGCCGGAAGGCGTGTGGGAAAAGTGCTCCGGTTGCGGCATCGGGCTGTACCGGCCCGAGCTCGAGCGCAATCTCATGGTGTGCCCGAAGTGCGGTCATCATCATCCGATCGGCGCACGCCCGCGCCTCGCCGCGTTCCTCGACGAGGGCGGCAATGAACTCGACGCGGGTCTCGGCCCGGTCGATGCGCTGAGGTTCAAGGACTCCAAAAAATATCGCGACCGCATCCTTGCCGCGCAAAAGAGCAGCGGCGAGAAGGATGCGCTGGTTTCCATCGAAGGCACCCTCAAGGGCATGCCGGTCGTGGCGTGTGCGTTCGAGTTTTCCTACATGGGCGGCTCGATGGGTTCGGTGGTCGGCGAAAAGATCACGCGCGCCGCCGAAGCGGCGCTGCGCGGCAAGGCGCCTTTCATCTGCTTCACCGCCACCGGTGGTGCGCGCATGCAGGAAGGCCTGCAATCGTTGATGCAGATGGCCAAGACCTCCGCCGCGCTCGCGCGCCTGCGCAAGGCCGGCCTGCCATACATCGTGGTGCTGACCCACCCGACCACCGGCGGCGTTTCCGCTAGCCTCGCGATGCTGGGCGACATCCACATCGCCGAACCCAAGGCGCTGATCGGTTTCGCCGGACCGCGCGTGATCGAACAGACCGTGCGCGAAACCTTGCCGGAGGGGTTTCAGCGCTCCGAGTTCCTGCTTGAGCACGGTGCGATCGACATGATCTGCGACCGCCGCGAATTGCGCGATCGCATCGCTGATCTGCTTGCGATCCTGACGCATCGCGCGAAGGTGGCGTAACGCCTTGCGCTGTTCGCTCGATTGTGTGCGCGGCATGGGTTTGCATGCCAACTCTTCATGCAATGATGGGCGAATGACATCCCTGTCTTTTTCCGCCCGCCTCCCCGGCGGGCGT
>JAGWZT010000172.1 GCA_018971925.1 Lysobacteraceae bacterium
CACCCACCTGTGGCTGCACGTTGACCGTGTTGAGCGCCTGCACGGTGCCCTGACTGGTCAGGTAAACCGGCACGTTCTGGGGCGCGGCGGGCACCGCGGTGACAGGGACGGCTTCGTCCGCACCGCCGTTGCCATTGTCCGATTTGCCGGAGCCGGAGAAGATGCGCCACAGGATCAGTGCCACGATGACGATGCCGACGATCGTCAGGATCCATTTGGTTCGCGACATGCGGGTGCGTCCAGGTTGCTGATGCGTGTGTTCGACCGTGGCCGCGGCGAGTGGTTCGCCGCGTGGCTCATGCGGTGGCATTAAATTACCCGATCATGCGCGTAGACGCCCCTGCCGAACGGCATGCCGTTCGGCCATGACATCCGTCACAAACGGTTTTATTGCTCGGACGCGGCGGTCGGCATGCCCTTCGCCGAGTCGGGAAGGTCGGCATAGCCGGCGTAAGTGGCGTGCGCCTTGTCCAGTCCACGGATCAGCGGAAGCACCGCCAGCGCGATGATGGTGCAGGCCACGCCCGCAACGCCCAGCCAATTGAACAGGCGGGTGTAGATCGGCATCATCTGCACCGGATCGGTGATCGTTTCCGGCACGCTCGCGAACGAGGCCACGATGCCGCCGAGGTATTGCGCGACACCCGACGCGACGAAGTAGGCGCCCATCATGAAGCCGCCCATCCGCGCCGGCACGTAGCGCGCCACGAAGGCAAGCCCGAGGCCGCTGGTCAAAAGCTCGCCGAGCGAACCGAAGCCATAGCCGCCCACCATGATCCACTGGGAGGTCTTGCCGGGCTCGGTGGTGAAGTGGCCGGCCGCGCCATAAATGAAGAAACCGACCGCGACCGCGAGGAAGCCGAACGCGAACTTGGCCGCGATCGAGAGATCCTTGCCGCGCTTGGCGAAGTGCGTGTAGGTGAAAGCCAGGATCGGGCTGAGCGCGAAGATCCACAGCGGGTTCAATGCCTGGAACTGCGCCGGATCCCAATTGAACAAGTGCGCGCCGAACAGGCGGAACGCGGGATCGACGTCGCGCAGTGCAAACAGGTTCAGCGAGGTGGACATCTGCTGGTAGAAGATGAAAAAGAACACCGTCTCGACCACCAGGATCAGGGCGATGATCAGGCCGGGCCGCTCGCGGCTCTCGGACTTCGTGATCAGCCAGGCGAAGATCGCCAGCACGCACGCGCCGGCGGTGTACACGAAAACCTTCGCGACCGTGCCGTAGCGCAGGATGATCGTGGAAATCACCACCACCACCACGCCGCCCGCGAGCACCGCCAGCAGCTTCCAGAACTTGAAAGGCTGGTGGTCGGGCTCCGAACCGATGTGACTCAGCGTGTGCCGCATCACGGCGTAATTGCCCAAGCCCACCAGCAGGCCCACGCAGCACACCGCGAAGGCCATGTGCCAGCCGAGGCCGTCACCGAACAGGCTGGATGCGTTCGGCAGCCAGGCCAGTTGGCCGTTGTACGGCGCGTTGAAATAGTTCTTGATGACCGGCGTCAGCAACATCGAAAAGGTCGATCCGATGTTCACCGCCATGTAGTAGAGGGTGAACGCTGCGTCGATCTTGGCATCGTCGCCCTCGTAGATCTTGCGCACCAGATTGCCGGCGTTGGCCTTGAACAGGCCGTTGCCCACCACGATCACACCCAGCGCCACGAACAGGAACATCGAACTGTGCGCCGGCACCACCATCAATGCATAGCCGACCGCCAGCACCACCGCGCCCAGCAGCATGGTGTGGCGCGTGCCGAAGAACTTGTCGCCGACCCAGCCGCCGATCGCGGGTGACACGTAGATCAGCGCGGCTGCGGCGCTCCAGGTCAGGTTGGCCGGGGTGTCCTGGAAGCCCAGCCGCTGCACCATGTAATAGATGATCAGCGCCTGCATGCCGTAGTAGCCGAAGCGCTCCCACATCTCGATCAGGAACACGGTCGAGAACGAGCGGGTCTTGGAAACGGTGGGCATGGCGGAATTCATGTGCGGGGAACACCCCTGTAGCGGAACGATCGGTCAAGCCTAACCGAACCGGAGCTGAATGTGGGCGGGAAACCCGCGGCATGCGGCCGTTTTTGATGGTCATTCCGGACGCGCGCCGGAGGTTGTGGTGCGCGATCAAGTGCAGTTTTGTCATTCCGGACGCGCGCAGCGCGATCCGGAGCTGGATTCGATCGGTACTGGTCGCGGCGCAGACCGATTCCGGGTTCGGCCTGCGATGAAACCGCAGGCCGTCCCGGAATGACGAGTCGCGTGGTTTCCGTTTACAACATGTGGCATCCCTTTGATCGTCATTCCGGACGCGCGCAGCGCGATCCGGAATCGGTTTGCCGTACATCCGGATCAGCGAGCCGATCCACGAAGCGCACCGATCCCGGATATCGCTTCGCGACTGCGTTTGCAGAGCCTGTCCTCGACCTGATCGGGGAATTGCAAACGCGAACGCCCCCGGATCGAGTCCGGGGCAGGCTCCGGCGAGCGTAGCGCGAGCGCCATGGATGGCGCGAGTAATCCATTTTTGTTGTTTGACGATTGAAATCCGGATTACGGGTTCCCCTTCCGCTGACGCGGAAGCCGCCCCGGAATGGCTAAATCTTGTTAGTCTTTTCAGCTTCCGGGCTCGCGCCACCCCCATGCAGATCTACCTCGACCTTCTCCGCGATGTGCTGGAACACGGCGCCCGCAAGGACGACCGCACCGGCACCGGTACGCGCTCGGTGTTCGGCCGCCAGATCCGGATGGACCTTGCGCAAGGCTTCCCGCTGCTGACCACCAAGAAGCTGCACATCAAGTCGATCGTGCACGAGCTGCTGTGGTTCCTTCGCGGCGACAGCAACATCGCGTACCTCAAGGAACATGGCGTCAGCATCTGGGACGAATGGGCGGACGAGCACGGCGAACTCGGGCCGGTCTATGGCAGGCAGTGGCGCGCGTGGCCGACGCCGGATGGCCGCACGATCGACCAGATCACGCAGGTGATCGAACAGATCAAGCGCAATCCCGACTCGCGCCGCATGCTGGTGTCGGCGTGGAACGTGGGCGAGCTGGACAGGATGGCCCTGATGCCGTGCCACGCGCTTTTCCAGTTCTATGTGGCTCCTTCGACAAGCTCAGGGCAGGCTCCTTCGACAGGCTCGGGACGGGGAAACGGAAAATTGTCATGCCAGCTTTACCAGCGCTCGGCCGACATTTTCCTCGGCGTGCCGTTCAACATCGCCAGCTACGCGCTGTTGACGTGCATGGTGGCGCAGGTTTGCGGACTCGAACGCGGCGACTTCGTGCACACCTTCGGCGACCTGCACCTTTATTCCAACCATGTCGAACAGGCGCAAGAGCAGTTGGCCCGTACGCCCCGGCCACTGCCGAAGCTGGCGCTGAATCCCGACGTGCAATCGCTGTTCGACTTCCGCTTCGAAGACATCCGCGTCGTCGATTACAACCCGTGGCCCGCCATAAAGGCGCCGGTGGCTGTATGAGTTCGATGCGAGGACGGCGCCAGCTCGCGACGCGTTTCTGCAGACTTGTAGGAGGGCCGGAAGGCCCGACCGGGTCGCGGCTTCCGCCGCTCCTGCGTGTAACGTTCGAATGATCGCCCTCATTGCCGCACTCGACCGCAACCGCGCCATCGGCCGCGGCGGTGCGATGCCGTGGCACCTGTCCGACGACCTGAAACGCTTCAAGGCGCTCACCCTTGGCAAACCAGTGTTGATGGGCCGCAGGACCGCGCTCGCGATCGGACGTCCCTTGCCGGGGCGGACAAATCTGGTATTGACCCGGGGCGGCAACGCGCCGTTCGACGGACAAACCGTGGTGCATTCGCTGGACGAGGCGATTGCACGAGCCGGCGACGTGGAATTGATGGTGATCGGTGGCGGCGAGGTCTACGCGCTGGCGCTTCCGCATGCCACGCACCTGCATTTGACCGAAATCGATACCACGACGCCCGATGCGGATACATTCTTCCCGGCGTTCGATCCGGCGCAATGGCATGAGGTCGCGCGCGAGCACCACCCGGTCGATGCAAGGCATCCGCTCGCCTTCGACTTCGTGGATTACGACCGTCGATGATCGAAGTCGCCGCCGGCATCCTCACGGACGCGCAAGGCCGCGTGCTGTTGATGCAACGCCTGCCGGGCAAACACCTTGCAGGGCTGTGGGAATTCCCGGGCGGCAAGGTCGAGCCCGGCGAAACCCTCGCGCAGGCGTTGGTTCGCGAACTCGACGAAGAACTCGGCGTTGAAGTGCGCGGCAGCACGCCGTTGATTTCGATTCCGTGGCACTACCCCGAAAAATCCGTGCGGCTGCACGCGCTGCGCGTAACCGCGTGGAACGGCGAACCACGTGCACGCGAAGGCCATCCCTTGCGCTGGGTGGGCTTGCGTGACATGGAGGCCGCTGAAATGCCGGCTGCGGATGCGCCCATCCTGGCCGCGCTGCGCTTGCCGCCGTGTTACGTTATTTCCGAAAAGGGGTCAGAGTCATTTTTGGGCTGTCGCCTTGATCTCGAATCTGTAAATCCAGAAAATGACTCTGACCCGTTTTCCGCGTCGACACCCCTGGTGCAATTGCGCATGCCCGGTGCGGCGCGCGAAACAATCGGGCAGATGGCCAAACGCGCGATCGCCGTGAATCCGCGTTGGCGCGAATCGCTGCTGGTCAGTCACGACATCGCGCTTGCACGCGAGCTGGGCATTGGCGTGCATCTGCGCGCGGCGCAATTGCGCGAGCTTCGCGAACGGCCGCTGCCGCGTGACGCATGGGTCGGTGCCTCGTGCCACGACGCGGAGGAACTGGAACTCGCCGCACGGCTGGGCATGGACTTCGCGACGCTTTCGCCCGTGTGCGCCACCGCGTCGCATCCCGGAGCAAAGCCGTTGGGCTGGGATCGTTTCGCGCGGCTCGCGGCCGATGCACGCTTGCCGGTGTACGCACTCGGCGGTGTCGGCCCGGACGATCTGGACCGTGCGCACGCTGCCGGCGCGCAAGGCATCGCCGGCATCCGCGCGTTTCTGACGAAGTGCAGGTAGGTTGGGCTGAGCGGGCTTCATCCGCGAAGCCCAACGGAAATGCTCGATCTGTTGGGCTTCCGCCGGAATAAATCCGGCGTCAGCCCAACCTACGACTATGAGCGAGCTCCAGATACCGCGCATGCAGAGCCGCCACCTGCTCGTCCAGCGCGGTTTCGTCGCCGTCGTTGACGATCACGTCGTCCGCAATCGCCAAGCGCTGTTTCCGTGACGACTGCGCATCCAGCATGCGCAGCGCGGCTTCGCGCGTGATGCCGTCGCGCTGCATCAG